>CAUZWH010000046.1:0-12416 GCA_963583675.1 Alphaproteobacteria bacterium | reverse complement strand
GGCGCCAGGTCGATTCTTGCCGATCCGCGCAGTCCGGAAATTCAGTCCGCGCTTAATCTCAAGGTCAAACACCGTGAATCCTTTCGACCCTTCGCTCCCGCCGTGCTGGAGTCGAAGGCTGCGGAGTGGTTCGACATGGAATCGCCCAGCCCCTACATGCTGCACGCCGTGCCACTTCGGGAGACGCGGCGCAAACCTGTCGATCCGTTGCCAACCCAAGACAAACCCAATGATATGATTGCGCAGATCAACCAAGTGCGCTCAGACATCCCGGCGGTGACCCATGTCGATTACAGTGCGCGCGTGCAGACGGTGGGACCAACCGAAAAGCCGGATTTCTTCGAGTTGCTCGAAGCGTTCGAAGCGGAGACAGGCTGCCCGGTTTTGGTCAATACCTCTTTCAACCTGCGCGGCGAGCCAATCGTCTGTTCGCCGGAAGATGCTTATCGATGCTTCATGCGGACGGAAATTGATATTCTCGTCATTGAGGATTGCCTGTTGAACAAGGCGGAGCAACCGGCCTGGACGGAATCGGAGGATTGGCGCGATGCCTTCGAACTCGATTGAGGAGTCTTTTGCGGCGGCAGCGGCGGCCTTTCAACGCGATCAACTCCTGCCGCTGGCGGCGCAACTTCGGGCTACAGGCAGGGCGGTGTTTGCTTCGGGGCCCGATGAGACCGTCGAGAGTTATTTCACACCCGCCGAACGGCCCACCTTCGGTGCCGAGGATTTCATGCTCGGCGATATCGAGACGCCCGCGGGGCTAGTCGCTGCGCTGTTGGCTCACTGGCGGGCCGGGAAGCGGAGCGAGCTCGAAACGCTGGCGTCCGGCCTGCGCGAGCTGATCGAACAATCCGCGCCGCTCGCCGAAACCCAGGACGACTCACTCTCGCCCTACCTTTACGTCATGTACTGACTGGCAACGATGATCAAGCCGGTGCTTCGGATCGTTATCACCCGACTTTTCCAGATCATGGGTCTCAGTCTGGCGGGCCTCTTCATTCAGCGGGCCATCGTGGGGCCCAACCACATCCGGGTACTGAGTTATCACGACACACCGCCGGGTACCGCCGACGGACTTCGCGTGCAGCTCGAGTATTTTTGCCGGCATTTCGACCCGGCGGCTCCCGGCGATCTCTCTGCCCTGCTTTCCGGTGAACGCCGCCGCCGACCGGGGCTAATCGTTACCTTCGACGATGGCATATGGTCGAACTACGCTGTCGCGGCGCCACTCCTGGAGCGGTTTGGTTTTGTCGGTTGGTTTTTTGTTCCCGCCAGCTTGATGGGATCGACGCCCAACGGCGACCCCCCCCCTGACCTGGCGATCCACATCAAGACAGTTCCCCCGAACAGATCTTCATTCATGACCTGGGACGAGCTTCGCGATTTACGCGCCCGCGGCCACATGATCGGCTGTCATTCTTTGACCCACCGGCGACTCGGCGACCAACTGGACGACGCCACGTTGCAGAGCGAGATTACGGATTCGAAAGAGCACATCGAAAACGAACTCGGCGAAACCATCGAGTCTTTTGCCTGGGTCGGGGGTGACGAGCGAAGCTACGGCGCAAAGGCGGCAAACCTGATTCGCCGATCAGCCTTTCGCTTTGGCTTCATGAGCAACAGCGCCCCCGTGACTCCGGCAACCGACCCGTTGCAAATCAACCGGACCAACGTCGAAACGTCCTGGCCTTTCTATCGCGTTCAATTTTCGCTCAGCGGCATGCTTGACCTGGTCTATCGCGGCAAGCGTCGACGAGTCGATCGACTGACGGCGTCCGCCTGATCGGTGCGCTGCCAGCTATGTCGGGTTGGGCATGGCAAGTAACTCCGAATAGCTCTGTGCAATGCGCTCGCTGCGATGGGCCGCGACGAAATCGGCCACCCACGCCGCATCGATGCGCATCGTGCCGGCTCGGCGCAGGAAACCTGTGATCTCGGTCAATGCTTCCGAGTTGATGCTCTCCTGGAGCAGCACATTCAAACAGGCCGGGTGACCGCGTAAAAATTCCCGCGAACTGTCGTTTTGAATAACCAGAAAATTGATGATCGGTTTTGCAGCGGCGACATATTCCACGAGCTTGCTGGGCAATTGATAGTCCGCAAGGTTACCCAAATTGACGAGGACGTCACTATCGTGAAGCGCGTCGCGCGCTGCCGAGCGATCGACCAGCCCGTGCAGATGCAGAACGCCTGGGAATTCGTTGAAACGACCGAAAAGCGCTTCGAACGGAGCCACCGTGCCGTAGACATGGAATTCCAACCGTTCGCGCAGGTCCGCGTGATCGCGAAGGAGGCGAAGGAGAAGATCGACCATGGGGCCGGGCACGCGGTTGGGCGGATTGAAACGCCCGACATAGGCGAGGCGGAGTTTTCCTACGTCTGCGAGGGATTTGTCCGGCATCGTCCGTAGTTCGCCGAAAGATTCCGTCAAAATCGGGGGCACGACGTATAGCTTTGCAGCCTGCTCAGGGAACAGCGATGCGTAGCAGTCGGCCGTTCGTTGAGTTGTCACCGTGACGCGATCGACAGCGCCGAACAGCGCACGCTCAACCCGGTAGTTCAGTCGGCGATACAACGCGTGATTGTTGGTTGGCGTGATGGTCAGATAACAGAATGGGTCGCCGTAATCGGCGAGCCACGTCGCGTGGCCGGCGTGTTTTCGGCAAGACAGGCCAACAAGATGACCGGTAAACGGCGCAGCGACGGTGACCATGGCGTCATAGCGCCGGGCACTCAGGAGATTACGAACTTTCCTGCGCGCGGGGAAATACCAGAGGCATGCGTAATCGGGCCAGTACAGTCGCTTCCATGTTCGCTCATAGACGAAGCGGGCGGCGCGGCGCAACCCGTTGGCGTGTGGGGAGGCCGTTGCGCTTGCCTGCAGGTCAACCCGTCCGGTTGTCCCCAGCCGGCTCCGCCAGTTTTCCAAACCGATGCCACCGACCCGGTGGATCGCGACGGTTCCCGACGTTTCCACCGCAGGCAAACCGGGGCCTGGTGCGGTGACGATATCGATTGACGCGCCGCCGGCCGCCCATTGGCAGACGATGGACGACCACCGGATGGCGCGCGGAGACAGGCTCGGCGCATAGGCGTAGGAGACGATGAGAATGTTCATGTCTTACGCAGGACCCTTCCGCAGCAGCAGCCGCTCCCGGCGAGAACGCGATGAAAAACCGAATGCCGACGATGCGGTCAGTCCGCCAAACCCCGGTGTGTTTCCACAGGCGCCAATTTTTCCGAAATCGGTCCGATCAATTCGTCTGCGATCACTTCGCTGCCTGCTTCTGTAAGATGAATATCAAGCCAAGAATGCATGCGCTCCTCCAGCGCTCGCTTTACGAGCGTCTGAACAGGATTAATGAACGTCGTACCGCGCGCCGTCAGTCTCTCTTCGACCTCGGCCGTCACGCGATACAGCCGCTCGGGTGTGCTTGGCTCGATGTGCTGCCACCGCGACCTATCCTCACCGTGGACCACGTAACTCAGGGGAGTGTAGATAAAGATGATCGGCGTTTTAGCACCCAGATAACGAGCAACATTGGTCTCAAAGTGAACAAATTTCTGAACGATCCCGTCAACGTCGATGCTCGTCGGGAGAGCGCTGCCAATCTCAGAATAAAGCTCGAGTCCCTGCCCACTCCGGGCGTCCTTTTTCGTTTGCACAATTGATTGGTAAGGGTACCAACCGTAGAACACGAGGCCGGAGTTTTTCGCTAGCGCCAGGATCTTGGCCCGAGCCGGCGGGAGCTGTATCCGGAACTCGCCGTCCACGATGCGCGGGCATACCAGGGGTTGAACACATTCCCCACTGATCACATCGGGAGACTGATAGACCGTCTGGACGATCAGGTCGGGGTGATATCTGTAACCTTCCTCCTTGAGCCAACAAAGCTGCTGTGAGGGCGGCTGGGCCGGCGTTTCGACGTTGACGATTTTCGCGTTTATCCCTCGTGCCTTTAGTTTTTCGCCAATCAGAGCGGGGAACGTCTGTTCATAATTGGTTCCCCCTCCGAACGTCATGGAGGGGCTAAGAAAAACTACCCGATAACGACCGTCCGCCTTCGAATACGCCACAGCCTTCTGCGCGCTATCTGTACGGAATCCTTGAGTGTTGGTGTAGATCTCGATACTGAACTCGTTCGTCGAACGACTCAGATTCAAACTGGGCTTCAGTGCGAAACACAGGATCGGATCGTCCTGGTAAATTCGCAGCAAGTTCCGTTCATACAAAAATCTTCCACTCGTTAAATAATAATAGGACTGAAACAATCCTTCCGAACAAACAAAAATAGATATTGTAAAAACCGAATATAAAGCACTATTTTTACTCACGGCCATGGGAAACCGCGCTCGATCGACGAGAAATAATCCAGACTGCTATATTCGTTCATCGTCGTTCGCCGCCTATTCCCCCAAACCCTTGGCCGATCACTCCGATCAACACGCCTCGCGTTTGATCACAAATCTGCCCCGGACGTGTGGCGTATCGCGTCAATGGCCTCATGAGGTCAGGGGATCTGACCAATTGTTTCATCTACGAACTAGATCCGAACACCGCGCCTTCTAGGCCACCCCCACGATTCGGCGGCGCCGCTTTGCCGACAACGTGAGAGTGGACTGCCGACATGATGAGTCCGTAACTCACGATAGAAATCAGCTGTATTTCTTCCGATGTCACACCGTATTTGACCAACCAAGCAACGTATCCCGCCATGAGATAGAAATTTATTTTGTTCATTGGAACACGCTCAAACATTACGAGGAAAATTGGCCAGGCAAGGAACGCTGCCATCAATAACGCCCCTACCAATCCTCCTGAAAACAAAATATTGACATACAGACTTGAAAAACTGACGAGAACATCACCTGAAAAATCGATGTTCGCGTTACCTAAACCAACGCCAAAAAGAGGCACCGGGTTTCCTAGAAGATAGCTGAATACATAACCCCGGTTTGATTCCAAGAGGCCTTCGGAAAACAACGGCCCCAAGCGACCAGCGAACGCTCCAAAGACGTTCTCGGAGAGGTAGTCACCCTTAACCTGGATCAGTTCATTCGCCACAAAAAGTATAGCACCTCCGAAAAGTAAAACGCCGGCCAAGCGCGCCATAACGCTGGGGCGCAAAGGGTTGGACAGTACGGTCGCAGCTATCAATCCACACGCAACCGCTAAAATACCGGAAAGGCTTGCCGTCAACAGCAGTGCAACTCCCATAGCGACCGAATGAAGATTTATCGGAGACCGCCGATAACCGAAAGACAGAAGCAGGGGGACCATGAGCCATCCGGCCAGGACGTTCGGTTCACGAAAACTGCCCAACGCCCGATGGAATGCGGCGGCAAAGTGGTGGCCGTATTCCGCTCCGGCGAAGCTAAAACGCCGAGGCGGTTCAGGAAACCCAAAGAAATTTGCCAAATAGATGTAAAAGGCGTAGACGGCGAAGAGGGTCCCCAGATAGACAACCCAGCGTATCAAACGGTCCTGTTGACCTTGCCGGCAGAGGTAATAGACGAGCCAACCAAAACAAATGGCGCTGCCCAAATTCGCGAACCGTAGCGCGACGTAGATCTCGTACCCCGTCGTCATCAGCGTCGGCATTCTCAAATAATAGTGACCTTGAGCACTATTAACGAAGGTGACGACAAGAAGCCAAAGCCCGAACGCAAGAAAGAGGATCGTGCCGGGCATGACAGGCAGCCGCACAACGCAGAGCAACCCTGCGAAGACGATGACCGTGAGGGCGCTCGCGATCCACGTGATCGGCACGCTTAGGAGGGCGTAGCTATCCTGCGCGTTCAAGAACAAGATCACGATGAACGCAGCGAAAATAAAGTCGACGAGTGCGAGCGAAAGAGCGCCGCGCCGAATTCGTGCCCGCACCCTCAGTCTACTATCGGTGCTGTCCGACATTCCTGAATTCCGTATCCGGGCGAAAACAACGTCGGTGTCGGGTTTTGCCAGACTACGTTACGCATCGCCTGTCCACCGCGCGACTCGCAATAATCGGTAATCTGGACCCTGTCGTCCAGTATCTCGATACGCCGCCAGAGGCTCATGTTTCCTTTCCGAAGATTCCCGATAAAACCCCTTGCTCCGAAATAGACACACCTGGCGGCGATAGCATTTGACAATGCAAACAGCCCAAGGTTGAGGCGTTCGGGCGCGAGTCCTACGGGCTGCGGAACAAAATGAGATTTCGCCGAACGGTATTGATTTCGCCGTTCCGGACTGGCGGTATACAGGTAAGTGCCTGGGTCGACGATCCTTTCAACCCCGTCAAGACACAGTTCGATAGAAAGCTGATCAACATGGGCGTGACCACCGCGCCCATTCTGACCGAGTGAACCACAACGAACACTCATGAAGAGCGCGGGTGAACGAAAGAGATAGAGGCCGAAATCCTTGTAGGCCTGGGTCTCGAGTTCCCGACGCAAACCATCGTTGGCTCCTACGAAATTGAAAACGCGAGCCCCAACGGCGGCATCGCAAATTTTGCGCTCGGCTTCCCGCCACTCGGCCTCATCCCCGATACAGCAGTCTTCAGCCCGCGACACCGATAGATTACGGCGGTAAGACGGGACCACAAGGTTCCCGCTCAAGCTTTCGATCAGCCGTGCCTCGATGCCGTGACCATCGGCAAATTTTGCGAACCCGTCACGCCGAAACAAACCATTCGCGAGAGTCGCCAGACTGGCGTGATCCAAGTGATCCTCCTGCCAATAGGCGGCACTTTCAGGCAACGCGTCATAATCAGCCAGGGTCACGTATTGGCGTTTGGCCTCAGCCACAGACGTCGTGGCGCCAGCAATGCCCAGCTTGATGAATCGCCCGCTGTCGTTATCACCGATCTGGACAATATGCCCGTCCGGTTTCGTGCTGGCGATCGTGAATTCCACCATCCGTTCCAGCCGCTCGAAATACCAGGCCGGGATGGGAGTTTTGGGCAGGTCTGACGACACTGCGTGGAAGGGAATCGGCGCACGACGAAGCGACGGCCGGCCCTTGATCGCGCGGCGATCGTAGGCCAGAAGCGATTGACGCCGTGTCGCCGCCAAACGTATTGCCAACGCCGCGCCCCAGACCGCCATTTCGGCGCTCAGCCGATGGTAGCAAGTCGAGGCCTCAAAATTGGCGCCGTCTTCGCCAAACTGATAGGCAACCTCGTCGATGAGTTCCTGAACCGCAAACGCCATCCATGCATCGATATTAACGGACTGCGGCAAATAGGCGGCAACGAAGAGAAGGCCCGCAATGTCGGCCAAATAATGGTTGTTGCGATATTTCGGACGCCATTCGAGGTTGTTCACGATATGGGTGCCGTGCTGGAAAATACTCCGGGAATAAATCTCGAGAAACTCGGGATCAATCGGAGCACCGGCAGCACGAAAGAGGTCGACGGCAACCAACCAGTTGGCCGCTCGAATGGCGACATCCATCGTACACGCCCAGTTGGCGCCGTAACGGGGCGGGTTCGTCGCTATAAAATCTAGTGTCTGATTTCGGCATTCTCGCCAATAGACGTCGGGTTCGTCGAACCCCGAGACGCCCTTGCAGGCCAAGTGGTAAGCCAATGCCAAATGGGGAAGATGCTGCATCCGAGCAAGCTCCCAAGGCACCTTGACGTCCGCGCCGGGCGGATGCCCGACAACGATGTCCCGATACCAGGTTGTCGCCGACCAGCGGAAGCCGGATTTTACGTCGAGTTGCCAATCGATCGGGGTGTAGCCGGGCTCTATCCGTTGCCAGATTCGTCGGGATTCCTCCCGGTTCGACGCAACCACGCGATCGTCAAGCCACTTGCCTTGCGGATCGACGCAGACCGGCCTTCCGACATCGTATCGCTTTCCCTCTACACCGCGGCAGACCGACCCATACCCCACCTCGACCCAACCGGAGCCCAACAGATCAAACCGGTGTGCAAGATAATGCGCGCACAGAAGTGCCGCTGTCTCGCGCTCGTGCTCCGAGAGATCAAAGTCGGCATTCTCGAGGTGCCAACTCAAACCCTGTCCAACGGGGAACCCAGCAGCAGAGAATGTGCCCCCGACTTTGTCGGCGCGCCGCCGCCAAGAGGCAGAAATCTTGTTACGAATTCGTCGGGAGACCTCTTCGCACAACAACCGCGGAGGCAGCGACGCGGCGGCACGAAATTTCCGCATCGTAGAACGAATCATCGATTCCCCTGGGAAAACATTATCTCGATCAGACGAGCCGAGCTGGCATACGACATTATGACGGCTCTGCCTCAAGGAGCGCCGCAAGCTCCTTCAGCACGGGCCGAAGTTGATAGAACAGCACTTCGGCTACGAGCTGATTACCCTTTCGTGTGTAATGGACATAGTCGATGAACAGAGTTTCCTGCGACACCGCCATCGAGTTCACTGGGTCGACAAACGAGATGCCGAGAGATGGCAACTGTTCCGCCAACCGGTCTCGGACATGAAATCGGAATTTCGTACTGGTGGGCGATCGACTATTTGTCAATTTCGCAGAAAGGCGCATCTCGCCGGGACTAAATTGCTTCACTCCTTCGAGATCGAGCAACCAATTCTCCCAAAATATTACGAGGTGCTGTTCTCTCCGCTTCGCCACAGCCGCCATTGCATCCACGTAACCCAAATATTCTGAAAGCAGCAATTCCACTTCGGCATCGTTCGCCAAAGCCGGCAGAGAATCGTCGGATGTCAGCCAGAATTTTATGGGCGCCAACCGACGGGAAAGAGCAAAACCGCCGTCAATCAATTTGCCAGCCACCTTTTTTGCTAATCCCACGCTCGCAAAATAGCCCTCTAGGGTTCGTATAGTATTTTCAACAAGCGAATTCGCATCATTCCGGTTCACAATTCGATCGAACTCGGACTTCCATAGATGATCGGACTGGAGGGTTTGTTTCCGCTCATTGACCGCCCCGGCCGCCGGCCAGCCGCCGAAATTGTTCGCACTACCGAAAACAATCACGATATCAGGATCATAATAGGCGAATTCTGCAATGTAGCTAACGCTGACCTCGACGATTCGATTGAAGTTCACAGCGGCGTTGATGACTTCGACATCGACGTCTGAAAATTCCAAATCGGACCGGATTAGACCCTCCAAAAAAGCATCGATAGTCCCATCGCTGCCCGTACGGCCCTCGCTCTCGATAAACGCGTTGCCGGCGATTCCCGAATACAGCACGGAAGCTCCTAAAAGCATGACCCGCAGCGTCTTGGCTGGCTTTTCAATCGCCACCTCGCCATCGCGGCGAAACCCTGCTTCGTTAATTTGAAATGCCGGAGACGTCAGATTTGGATTGTTGCGGACCAGGCCATAGGGCGACCACGAATAAAAAGAAAAGGTCCGGTAGGGCTCGCCTGCCCAGACATAGACCCATAGTTGCGCCGCGCCTTCGGTAAGGAACAGGGCGAGAAGAAGGGTACCCAGGACGCGATGCCAGCGGATCTCCTTCCCCATCGGCCTTGTCATCTAGAAACGGCCATAGATGAATTCATCGGCAGGGAAATGCGTCGCAATGCTCGTCAGATGAAGCGCCAGTGCAAAAATTATGATCCCTAAAATTTTGAGCACGAACGCCCATTCATGAAGATTCAGCCATTCTCGTGGAAAAATCCCCAAGGCACGCCCAGCGAATATTGCCGCCCCCAACGCCGTCACAAAAATGACGATGCCAATCAAAAGTTGGATGAGATCGCTAGTGACAAACTGCATGACGTTTTATCGCACCAGCACCGACAGGGGGAGAGCAAACAGGATCCAGCCCATGGATACGAACGAAAAGGTTAACGCAACGGCCATGCCCTGGCGTACCCAACGTCCGTAAACCGATGCCCCGGAGGTTTCCATGCCAGCGGCGTGCGAGGAACGGCGCCTCGATCGATAGATGTCGTAAACGATCAACCCTGCCGCGTGATAGAGGCCCCAGAGCAGAAAATTGAGAGTCGGTCCATGCCAGTAACCGCAAAATGCGAAGGTTGCGACGTAGGCAATGAACGCGATGATACGAGGATGCAATCCCGACCGCGCCTGTAGCGTTCGAACGAGCGGTATGAACATGTAACTCGTAAGCACGCGGCTGAATGTGATGTGCCAGCGCTGCCAGAATTCGCGAATATTGGACGCGAAGTAGGGATTGTTGAAATTCTCCGGCACCCGAAGACCAAGAATACGCGATAGCGCGATCGCAAGATCGCAATAGCCCGAAAAATCCAGCCAGATCACCAAAGAGTAAGCGAATGCCGCACCGATTAGCGCTCCAGGATTGGTTGGCCCTGTTTCCTGAAATACCACCAAACTGAAGGGCATTACCAACGGAACAAGAAGCTGTATCTTGACCAGGCCCAGCATGGCGCGAAAAACTGAATCCACCAGCGTTTGGCGATTCAATTTTTCCGGCTTGCGGACCGCATCGTCGAACTCCCCGAAATAATGCATCGGGCCTGAAATGTAGGTCGGAAAATAGAAGATGTATCCCGCCGTCATCAGCAGTTCGGGCTCGCCGATTCTGCCATCGTGATAGTCACGCAGGAAGGTCCAGCATTTGATCATGACGAACGAAAAGCCGATGAAAAATAGAACACTCAACGGGGAGGCTTCCAGGGCCGCGGCTTCCTTTCCCACCACCCAAGCGACAAGGATGGGAAGGAGACCGACGGCCCAAGCGATCGTCGGCCATCGTTGTCCGAGCGTGTGTGTCAAGCGTATCGCGACATGAAGCCATATCGGGGTCGCGGCAACGATAATAATTAGTGGCAATTGCAGACCGACAACGAAGTAAAGAGCCACCAGACTTGCCGCAGCCAAGGCAGCCGCCCGCCACCGAGCGTTCGCTGCCGGCAACAGCCAGAACACGCCGATCAGCGCTAGAAAAATCGCCCAAAACTCAGTGGATTGAAACATTCAGGATCCGAAGGGCGTTACACAAATTGCCGCAAGTATTTTTCACTATTTTCAGATCTCGCAAGTTTGCCCGATGTAGATTTTACAATCCAGCGCGCCGGTACAATACGTACCACTCCGGGAACGCAATCGAGTTCCTGGGCCACTTGTCGCCGAATTTCTCGAACGGTTTCATTACTCGAATTTATAGGACTGTCCGTTTCCTCGGCGAGAATCACCAGTTTCTCCGTTCCGAGAAATTCATCTGGTACACCGAATGCCACCACCCTGCCCGAAACGACGCAGTCGATTCGTCCGACAACGGCTTCGATATCGCCAGGATAGAAATTTCTCCCTTGAACGATGACGAGATCCTTGAGTCGGCCCGTTACGTATAGTTCACCGTCATGGACAAAGCCGAGGTCGCCGGTCCGAAACCAGCCATCGGCGGTCATAGCACGCGCGGTCTCATCTTCGCGGCGGAAATATCCGGAAAAAAGATAATCGCCTCGGATAGCAAGTTGACCGACATAGCCGGGACCGAGAATTTGATCGGCGTCATCGAGCGTGGCAACTTCCGTGCCGTCCACAACCGGCCCGTTTGACACCAGGGCCATGGCGTCGTTACCCGCCACAGGCACTATCCGATGTTGGTCGATAAATATACGCCGATCAATCCCCAGAACGCTTTGCCGGCCGGGCAGCGACTGTGAGACCGCGTAGACGTTCTCCGCCATGGCGTAACTGGACGTCAGCTGCTCGGCACGGACCCCCAATCGCGCAAACCGGCGAACAAACGCCTCGAGGGATGTCGCAAACACGGGCTCCGAACTATTGATCCATGCTCTGATCGAGCGAAGATCCAGGTCATCACGAAGCTGACTATCTAGAATAGATTCAGCCATAAACGAAAATGCGAAATTAGGCATCCAACAGAGCGTGGCCTTCACGTGACTAATCACGTCAAAAAGCCGAACTGGATTGGTTACCCAATCAAACGGCGAGATGGATAAGAATGGCGCCCCGCCCACGAAGGGAAACAGGAAGCACGCGATCAAGCCCATGTCGTGATAGAGCGGCAGCCAGCTGACCACACGATCATCCGGGGTAAGTCCAATACGCCTACCATAAGCCTGATTGTGAGCCATCACCGCGCGGTGCGAAAGGGCAACCCCTTTTTGGCTTCCTGTTGTTCCCGACGAGTGCTGAAGCAGCAGGACATCGTCCGCGTCTGCCGGCCAGAAGGGAGTGGGCGGCCCGGCAGACACGTCGTCGACGTACACGATCTCCGCTTCACTAGTCCTGAGTCGGTCCTCGAACTCGAGTCGCGCGACAATGTCACGATCCGTTACGAGAAGACCCGCTGCGATGGTGCTGAGCATAGAATCCAGACCGGCGTGATATTTTCCGGCCTCCATACGCGGCGATGGCGGCGACAATAGAGTGGGAATATGCCCCGACCACACGGCGCCAAGAAATGCGGCGTAGAGATCAACACAGTTGTATAGGCAGATAATGACGATCTTACGCTCGT
>CAUZWH010000045.1:0-12513 GCA_963583675.1 Alphaproteobacteria bacterium | reverse complement strand
TCGGCATGTGGCCACACTTTTCGTAGATGACCAGTTCGGCACTCGGCATCCTCTTGTGACCGGCAATGTGGAAATCAACGCTTGAGCGCGGATCCTCCCGGCCGACGACAATGAGTGTCGGCAGTTTTATCTGCTCAAGCCGTCCGACGAGCCGATGCGGACGCGAGAGTTCGATGTCCATATTCGCACCTGCAATCTGCTCGTAAGCCGGCAAGATGTAGTCCTGCGCGTAGCTGGTGAGCTGACCGTGGATCACCACGTCGGTGACCGAGGTCGCGTCGTAGCAGACGTTGGCGAGCCGCCTGTGGCAATTCTCGAAAGTCGGATCGCGCAACGCTGAGGTGGCGTTCTTGTACGATTTCCCGAACCCTGCCTCCTGTGCCTCGGGCGGCCGGAAGGTCGAGCCCGAACCGACTAGTACGAGCTTTTTCATACGCTCCGGACGGTGCAAATAGAGAAGAGCGGAGATGCCGGCTCCAAAGGAGCTGCCGCACGCTGAATAGGTGTCGAGGCCGAGCTTGTCTGTAAAGGCCGCGACATGCTCCATCATCACCGGCTGTGCGGCGCGGCCCCCCAGGTCGCGAAAGCCGGTGAAGCCATGCCCGAGCATGTCCAACGCGAACACCGAGAAGTGTTGGGCTAACACATCGACGTTGTAGAACCAGCAATCGGCGGAAATGCCGAGGCCGTGGATCAACAACAGCGTTGGCCCATCGCCCGCATGCAGGTAACGAGTGCGTATCCCGTCGACGTCGACAAAGCTGGCGCGCATAAAGACCTGACCTCTTCAATTGATAACACGGTGATTTGCCGAGTCTGCCACACAACCATTCCGCCCGGAAATCGCCGCTCCAGACTTTCCGACAGGGCCGAACTGAAAAAAGCTGCGGCTTCAGCCGATATTGTGTCTAATACTTTCCAGGAACGAGACGGGAACAAAATCCGCCAATGAAGCCCGTGGTTAGCAATCGCTGGAAACAGGCGCGAACATGAAACATTCCAACGACACCCACCGCTCACCAACCGTAGCCGCCCGCGCAAGCGAGGGTCCCGACGACCAATTCCAGCTGGTGCGGCGGCGCAGCCTCGATCTGGCCGAGCCTCTAAGCGCAGAGGATCAATGTATCCAATCGATGCCCGACGCGAGCCCAACCAAATGGCACTTGGCGCATACCACCTGGTTCTTCGAAACCTTCATTCTCAAATCGCTGGCCGAAAGCTACGAGGAGTACCATCCCCGCTATAGTTTCCTGTTTAACTCCTATTACGAGCAGGTTGGGCCGCGCCACGAACGACGCGAGCGCGGCTTGCTGTCGCGTCCGCCGCTGGCCGATATCATTGCCTATCGAACCCATGTCGAAAACGCCCTGGCTTCGTTCCTCCGGGCTGGAGGTGGCGAGCGTCCCGGCGCCGCAGAACTTATCGAACTTGGTTGCCACCACGAGCAGCAGCACCAGGAATTGATGCTGACGGACATCAAGCATGCGCTGTCACGCAACCCCCTCATGCCCGCCTACCAGTCACCGCGGCCGCGCGACGCGGCCCGGACGCGAAGCTGGGATTGGATCGAACATGCCGGTGGTCTAGTCGAGATTGGCCATGGCGGCGATAACTTCGCTTTTGATTGCGAAGGTCCGCGCCACAAGATCTGGCTCGAACCGTTCAAGCTGGCCAGCCGTCCGGTTTCCAATGGCGAATTTCTGTCCTTCATTGAAGACCGCGGCTACCAGCGCCCGGAGTTATGGCTTTCAGAAGGATGGGCGACCTGTCGCGAGCACGGCTGGCAGGCGCCGCTCTACTGGCAACTCACCGCCGATAGTGACTGGCAGATCTTCACGCTCGCGGGGCTGCGCCCGCTCAATCCCGATGCGCCGGTCTGCCACGTCAGCTTCTTCGAAGCCGATGCCTATGCACGTTGGGCCGGCAAACGGCTGCCGCGCGAAGCCGAGTGGGAAGTGATTGCATCGCCGCTGACACCGGCGGGCAATTTCGCCGGCTCGCGCGAGTTTCATCCGGTACCCGCTCGCGGCGAGGGGCTGCGGCAGATCTACGGCGACGTCTGGGAATGGACGGCAAGCGCCTACCGTCCCTATCCGGGCTTCGCGCCACCGGTGGGTGCGGTCAGTGAATACAATGGGAAGTTCATGTCGGGTCAAATGGTCCTGCGCGGCGGCTCATGTGCAACACCCGAGGGCCATGTACGGCCTTCCTATCGCAACGTCTTCTACCCGCCCGATCGTTGGCAGTTCAGCGGTATCCGCCTTGCCGACGACAGCCGTACTCATGGTGTGCAAGTTCCGCCGCTCAGCGAAATCGAAGAGGGTGAGGAGGTGCCAGCAGATCCCTCGACCTTGGCGTTTCTCAATGACGTGGTGGTCGGCTTATCCGATTCGCCGAAACGCCTGCCGCCGAAATGGTTCTACGACCACACCGGCGCCGAGTTGTTCGAAATGATCTGCGATCTGCCTGAGTACTATCTAACTCGTACCGAGAGCGGAATACTCAAGCAGGCGGCACCCGCGATCGGCGAAGCGCTGGGTGCCGGCGCAGTGTTGGTGGAGTTTGGGTCTGGTGCTATGTCCAAGGTCCGGCTCCTACTCGACAGAATGGTCAAACCACATGCCTTTGTGGCCATCGATATTTCCGCCGAACAACTCGAGCGGGCAGCCCGCAGTTTGGAAACAGAGTATCCGGGCTTGCGCCTGCACACCGTCGCCAAGGATTTCACCAAACCGATCCACCTGCCCAACTGGCTAACCACGGCCGGCCGCCGTTGTGCCTTTTTCCCGGGATCGACGATCGGCAACTTCGAGCACGCCGAAGCGCGCCATCTTCTGGAGCGTATGCGACAGACGATAGGAGACGCTGGCGCGCTTCTCATCGGTGTAGATCTCAAGAAAGATCCGACTCGGCTGGATGCCGCTTACAATGACCGCGCCGGCGTGACCGCGCGTTTCAACAAAAACTTGCTGGTCCGGATCAACCGCGAACTGGGCGGCGACGCAGACCTCGACGCGTTTGAACACTTGGCGGCGTTCGATGCGTCGAAGGGACGGATCGAGATGCACCTGAAAAGTCTTTGCCAACAGACCCTGACCGTCGCCGGGCATGCGTTTCACTTCAAGGCTGGTGAAACCATCCACACTGAAAACTCCCACAAATACACGGTGGCGGAGTTCCAGGCGCTCGCCGCGGAGGCCGGTTTCGCGCCCACGCAGGTTTGGACCGACGCCGACGATTTGTTCGCAATCCACCTGTTGGACGCCGTTTAGCGGCAAATGGCGCCTAGCTGCTGGGTCTGCTGGGTCGTGGGCATACCCAGTTCACTTCTCCCGCAGACACAAAACGGGCGAATCGGGCGAGTTCGGCTTCGAGCTTGGCAACTCGCGGTGTCGTCCACTTTACGCCAGGTTCCGCCCACAGATTTGCAATCGTCATCACGCCCCGGTCACGATCTGCCTTGGCTTCGATCCGGCCGACAAACCGATTCCCTTCGAGCAAGGGAAAGACGTAATACCCCCACCTGCGTTTCGCGGCTGGAACAAAAATTTCGATGCGGTAGTCAAACCCAAAGATGCGTTTGAGACGGGCGCGGTCACGTACGATCGGGTCGAATGGATTGATGATGCGCAGGCGTGACGTCGTAGCACCAGTTTCGGACAAGCGCTTTTCTATATCGCTAAGAGCAAAGGATTTATTCCACGATCCATCCGCAGCCTGTAGCTCAACGGGGACAATCGACTGGCCAGCCCGCTCGGTCCAAGCTTTTACCTCGCGGGGCTCTGCCGCTCCCCAGAACTTCTGAATTTCACTCAGCGTTCCGAACCCCAGACGGTGCAGGGCAGCGTCGCAAAGCCAATCGACCTGGGCGTCATCCGGATCCTCTTTGCTGTGGAAGACGTCGGGTATTACCCGCTCTGACAAGTCATAGAACTTCTTGAAATTCTCCCGGTGGGAGGTCGCCAGCTCCCCCGAATACCACATGTAGTCCAACGCCAGCTTATGGGGCGGCCTTTTCCACATTCCCTTTGCCCCTGACGCCTTCGTGTCAAAAGCGTGGGTCGATAGGGGCCCTTCGTTGGCAATCCGAGCTTTGATCGCGTCGCGACCTGCCGCATCAAGCATCGTGCCGTACCAGGACGAACGATCTATGTGCTCTTTTAAGCGGCGAAATTGTCGCCGCCACATCGGGTAAAATTCCATCGGTAGAACAGACGCATCGTGCGTGTAGTGTTCAAACAACCGACGTTCATTTGCCAGCAACCTGTTCAGCATCGGCTCGCGGTAATGCTGATTGCGGTTCCAGATGATGTGGTGATGCGCCCGCGCAACCACGCGAATCGTGTCAAGCTGCACAAACCCAAGCTGTCGGATGATCTGCAAGACGTCCAGCGCGCCGGTGGGCGCGGTTGCTAGGCCCTGAGCTGCCAGCCAGAGCCTGCGGGCAACCCGATTGTTAATCTTTAGCGACACCACAAATACATGCACGCTTCGAACGCACGGGTCCACACCTTCTCAGCAACAGCCGCCCTGGTAGACACTTTCATCTAAGATTGGCAGGTTGATCCCGCGGCGCGCGGCCGCCGCCGACATAGGAAGGCATTCATGGCGCTCAATCCGTCGCAGGTAGCGGCACTCTGGAAAGAGGCACTCGACCTTTCCAAGTTAAGCGCGGCGGAATCGGTAATCGTGCTGACCAAACCCCAGGCCAACCCACGCAATGTCGAAGGCGCGTTGGCCGCGATCGGCGAGATCGGCGCCAGCACTTTCGTGATGACGCCGGTGATTGGCAACGCGCCGTTGCGAGCCAACCGCGGCGCGATGGAGGCGCTCATGCGCGCCGACATGGTGGTCGATTTCTTCGGCCTTCACCTGCTGCGCGGCACTGATAAAAACCTCAAAATCAGCGAAAAGAACGAGGTGACAGGCGCGGGTACGCGGGTTCTTTTTGCGGTCGAGCCACCGGAAATCTTGCAACGCTTGATGCCGGCGCCGGACGACAAGCGGCGCGTCAACGCCGCCGGCGCCAAGCTGGCTGCGGCCAAGAGGATGCGCATCGAATCCGATGCCGGCACAAATCTAGCGGTGTCGCTCGGCGACTTTGGGGTTGGATGCCGCTATGGCTATTCCGACGAACCCGGCCACTGGGACCATTGGCCGGCCGGCTTCGTCGCCGTCGAGCCCAACGAGCGCACCGCCGAGGGTATCGTGATGATCGAGCCCGGCGACATCATCTACCCCTTCAACAGCTACGTGCAGACGCCGATTCGGTTGGAAATTCGCGATGGCTACATTGGCAAGATCGAGGGTGCGCTCGACGCCGCATATTTGCGGGACTATTTCGAGAAATATCACGACCCCGAGGCCTACGCTGTCTCGCACCTCGGCTGGGGACTGCAGCCCAAGGCGGATTGGACGATGCTCGGGATCCTCAAAGGCGCGACCAACGGCAATGACGGCCGGGCGTTTTATGGCAACTTCATGTTCTCGACCGGTCCCAATACGGCCGGCGGCGGCACCCGCGATACGCTGTGCCATCTCGATATACCGATGCGCAACTGCTCGGTTTACGTCGACAACGAGCCGATGGTGATTGGCGGCGCTGTAATCCCCGAGGACCAGCGCGTCCCCGACCGTTAGATTAACGTCGGACCGACGCCAACGTCGCCCGTACGAAGGCCCGATTCGCGATGACCGGCGCGCGCGACGATCCAAACGCCGGCCATGATTCCCGCCATCCAAATCAGCTGGAGGGTGGTCGGTATGACGCCCAGCAACAACGCGCCCGCTACCACGAACGCCGGTGAACTTGCGACCACCGGCGATGCGATCGACACCGGGCCACGACTTAAGCCCGCGTACAGAGAGAGCATCCCCGTCGCGTTGCCAACGCCGATTAGGATAAGCCAGTGAAGCCCGGTGGGCGCCCAAATCAGCGGCGCCTCGCGCATTGATAGCCAGAGACTCATGGCGAGCACGCCGACTAAACTCATGGCCAGCAGGGAATTGAGCGGTCCGGTGGCGCGCCCTGATACGCGCGCCATGAAATTCGACGTACCCCAGCAGGCGGCGCTGGTAAATCCCCAGAAAAGTGGGTTCATACCGCCACGGCCGCCCTAGCCGTTCTCGCTCGGGCGCTTTAGCAACAAGGCCAGCGGCACCACCAACGCGGCTGCGATCGTCATCAGAATAAAGGTATTAAGAACGCCGATCGTGGTCGCCTGTTTGACGATCTCGATCTCGAGCGCAGCCATGCTCGGAACCGAGTCGAGATTCCATGCGCTCATCGCCTGCGGCATCCGCAACACTTCATTATAGGGCGTAATCGTCGCGGTCAGTTCGGCATAGGCGACCGCCGTGGTTCGTGTCAGCACCACCGCGGCAACTGAAATTCCCACCCCGCTGCCGTAACCGCGGATCAAATTGACCAGCGTCGAGCCTTCAGTGCGATGCGCCGGCGCCAGGGTCGAAAACATCAGTGTAATCATCGGCGCCCAGATCAGGCCCGAACCGAAGCCGTTGAACATGGTCAGGATCGCAAAGTCGATGGCGCCGATATCGCTGTTGATCTGGGCCAGCATATAGGCCGACACCGAGACCAACGCGAAGCCGATCGCGATCAACGCGCGCGGATCGGTTCGCGTGATCGTCATGCCGACCACCAGCAACCCGAGCATGGTGCCGAACGCGCGCGGTGCCAGCATCACCCCGGCTTCGGTAACCGGGTAGCCCTGGATGTTCTGTAAAAACACCGTCAGAACATAATTGCCCGACAGCATGAAAGCGCCGACCATGAACGCGAACACCAGCCCAATCATATAGTTGGCGTTGACGAATATTGAGCGCGCGAAGATCGGGTTGCGCGAGGTCACGGTCTGGGTGACAAAGACATAGAGGCCGAGCACGATGATGGCGGCTTCGATAACCACCTCAGTCGATTCGAACCAGCCTTGCGAGTGCCCGCGATCGAGCATCAGTTGCACCGAGGCAAGCACTGTGGCCAGCGCGGTAAAGCCAATCCAGTCGAACTTGCGCCGATGTTTCTGGCCGACATCGATGATGAACGCCGAAGCCATGAACGCGGCTATGAACCCGATCGGTACGCCGAGGTAAAACACCCAGCGCCAGTCGAACGTACCCGTCACCCATCCGCCCACCACAGGCCCCAGCACTGGCGCGGTCATCACGCCGACACCCCACAGGGCTATCACCTGGCCCTGGCGCTCGCGCGGAAAGGAATCGAGGATAATCGCCTGCGCCAGGGGAAACACCGGCGCTGCGGCCATGCCCTGAATAACCCGAAAGAGAATCATCTCCTCCAGGGTCGATGCCTGGCCTGAGAAAATAGCGCCAATCGAAAATACCGTCAGCGCACCCACCAGCAGCCGTTTGCGCCCGATCCGATTGGCCAGCCAACCGGTATAGGCAATCATGATTGCCATCGAGACCAGGTAAGAAGTCATCACCCAGGCGACTTGATCCTGGGTCGCCGATAGGCCGCCCTGCATGTGCGGCAACGCGATCGTTGCGATGCTCATATCGAGCGCGATAACGATCGTCGACATCATGATCACCACTAGGATCATGAAACGGTTGAAGCTGGTCAGCTCCACGGTCCCGGTCGCCTTGCCAGCACTGCCGGCCGTCTCGATGTTGCTATCGGCGGTGGTCATCCCAATGCGACCCGATTGAGCGGTTGGCTTGCCAGGTGGGTATCCATCAACGTCAAATTTTCACACGCGCGGCACTCAAACGACATCGTGCGTACCACCTAATCGAAACAGCGCCTAGAATGGTCTCTACTCACCCCGGGTCGCGGCAGCCCAAAAGTAGGCCAGAAAGGTAGGAGATGACCAAGCTCGACCAGTTCGAATCCACCTTTCGGGCAGCGGCCAAGGAGACCTATACTCGCACGCCCCTGAAGATCGACCGGGTTTTGGTGGCGACCGACCTCGAACCGGTCGACGCGGCGCGCCTGACCGAGGCCGCGCGGCGGTTCCTGGTCGCAATCGACCGCCCTGAAACTGTTTGGGAGCCGCTTGCCGGGAGTGCTTTTGACAGCGTGCAAGCGTTGCTCGAGCAGGTCGAGGCACACAAACCTGATCTTATCGTCACCTACCGCCACCTTCACTCCAACGCCTGGCACTGGCCCTACAGCCTCGGCGAGCATCTCGACGTCCTGACCCAGGCGACGGCAACGCCGATCCTGGTTCTACCCCACCCTGACGCCGGTCGCGGACTGCCGCACAGCGTCCAGGACACCAACGTCGTCATGGCGATCACCGACCATCTGGTCGGCGATGCCCGGCTGGTCGACGCTGCGCTCGGCTTTACCGCCGCCGGTGGAACCTGCTGGCTCAGCCATGTCGAACGCGCGGCCGATTTCGAGCGCTATATCGACGTCATCTCCAAGATTCCGATGATCGACACCGAGACCGCCGCCGAGACCATCAACGCCCAGCTGCTAAAAGAGCCGCATGACTACATACGGTCGTGTCGTGCGGCGATCGAAGCTGCCGGTCTCAACGTCTCGATCGAGGAGATCGTTGTTATGGGGCGCCGGATCGAGGAATATACTCGGCTTATCGAAGCGCACGAGGTCGATCTCCTCGTCATGCATGCCAAGGATGAGGATCAACTTGCCATGCATGGCCTGGCCTATCCGTTGGCGGTCGAGCTCAGGCAAATCCCGCTGTTGATGCTCTAACCCATGCATCACGTCCCCACCCACGTCACCGCGATCTTCACCGTCATGCTGGTGGCAATGATCCTGTGTCTCGCGCTTGAGGAAAAAATCCACGCCAAGAAGTCGGTGATTGTCGGCGTATTTGCCGTGGTGGCCCTGTTCTTGGCCGCGTTCTTCGCGCTGGTGCACCCCGAGACTGTCGCGATCCTCGGTCACCCGGTGCGGCTACCGGTCTATATCCCGGGCGTCGATTGGGAGGTCATTGCCATCATCCTGGGGTCCTCGATCTTCGTCGACGTCACCAGCAAGTCCGGCCTGTTCACCTGGATGGCGATCAAACTCACCAAGCTCTCGGGCGGCGATCCGCTGCGGCTGTTGATCTTCTATGGCGTCATGACGGTGGTGTTCTCGGCGGTCCTTAACAATGTCACCGCGATGATTATCGTCGGCACGCTGTCCGGCGTCTCGCTCGGCAAGCTCGGGCGCATGGACAAGCTGCTTGGCTTTCTATTGATTGAGGGATTGTTGACCAATGTCGGCGGCCTGCTCACGCTGATCTCCTCGGTCCCCAACATCATTGTCGGCAACGCCGCGGGCATCAGCTTCGTTACCTTCTTCATCACCGCCAGCCCTTATGTCGTGGTCGCCACGGCGGCAACGATTGGGCTCGGCGTGCGGCTGTTCGATATTCGGCCGCTGGCCGACGATGCCGCGCGGGTTGAAGCCCGCGGCCTGGTCGCCGGCTTGGACGAGAACGACGGCATCGAATCGCGCGGCTTCTTCTGGTTCGGCACGGCGATGACCGGCTTTTTCATCGCCGCCATGGCGAGCGCCTCGGTCATGCCATACATCAAGGAACTCGGCCTCGGCTACGTCGCGCTGGCCTTCGCGGCGATCATGTTGACCCGCTACAAGTCGACCGCCGACCGCTTCTACCAAGCAATCGATTGGGATCTGCTCGCCTTCTTCGGCGGCCTGTTCATCGTCATCAACATGATGGAGCATGCGTTGGTGCTGGAGTTGATCGGCGACCTGCTGAAGCCGATCCTGGCACTCGGTGAGGTGACCGGGCCGGCTGCGCTGATGGTCGCCTCGGCTGTGGCCAGCTCGGTGACCGACAACATCCCGCTCGCTGCGATGCTGGCGAAAATCCTGGGCGGGATGAATTTGCCCCCGGATTCGCCGTTCTGGTGGGCGGTCATCTTCGGCGCCAACCTGGGCGGCAACATCACCCCGATCGGTTCAGCGTCAACCCTGGTCGCGGTCACCATTATCCACAAATACAAGCTCAGTCTATCGTTTGCCGATTTCGTCAAGGCAGCGATTCCCTTCGCCTTGATCCAGCTCGTCCTCGCGGCACTCTATGTGCTCTTCCTCCTGTGACCCGTCCGTTGGTGTAACAGGCGAGGGGCGCGGAGGCACTGTGTGACCACCGAACATTATGACGTTTTGATCATCGGCGGCGGGCCGGGCGGGATTAGTGCCGCCAGCAAAGTCGTCCTGCACGGGAAAACGGCGATCATCATCAATGATGGACCCCTCATGGGTTACGGCATCGAGGGGGCGTTCAAGTCGAAAGCTGGGTATGAAATCGCCCGTGAATATCTGCACGTAAAGTATCGCGGCGACGTGTTTGGTCAGATTCCGGTGATGGATTATTCCCAGCTAAAAAGGGGCATTGACCGCTCGGCCGCGAGCTTGACTTCGATGCTGGAAACTAGATTGCGGCGTCTCAACATCCGGGTGGCGCAGGGCAGGGCTAAATTTGTAGATAACCACCGGGTTGTCGTCGGCGATCAGGCGTTTTCCGGTGACCACATTGTCATCGCCACCGGTACTCGGCCGAGAGTTCTGCCCACCATGGCGGTCGATGGGACCCGTGTGATCACCAGCGACGAAGCCATCACCCTGTCGCATTCGCCAAAAAGCGTGCTGATTCTAGGCGCCGGCGTTATCGGTTGCGAATTCGCCAGCATGTTCAACGCGGTCGGCACCGAGGTGCATCTGGTCGATACCAAAGCCCAGATTATGTCCAATGAAGACGCCGACATAAGTGCGTTCATAGAAAACGCCTTCGAGGCTTGGGGTATCGATGTCATCCCGTCCAGCCGTTATCTAAACCACGAGCTGCAGGCTGATGGTGTCCGCACAACGTTGTCTACCGGTGACATTGCAACTGAGATGATTTTGCTGGCCGTGGGACGAGTTCCCTGCACGGATGGCCTAAATCTGGCGGTCGCGGGCGTTGCCTTGGATGAGCGCGGCTACATTGGCATCGATGCGAATGCCTGCACGAATGTGCCGCATATCTATGCGGTCGGTGATATCGGCACGCGCAATGTCCCGAGCGATTTGTCGCTGGTGCACGTCGCCGAAGCTGAAGGTAGATGTGCCGCTGCGCATATTCTGGGCACCGACTATCCGCAAGGCCTCGACCATATCCCCTATATCGTTTTCACCGTGCCCATGCTGGCTGCTGCCGGCGTTACCGAAACATATGCGCGCGAGCACTATGGCGGCGCCCGGGTCGGAAAATACCCGTACGCGCGAAATCACCGGGCCCATGCCATTCAACCGCCGATTGGGTTTGTGAAGCTTATCGTCGGCCCGCCCGGTGACGACCGAATTCTCGGGGTTCGCGCGGTCGGCCCCAATGCAGACGCGATTATTGGCGCGGCAGCGATCATGATCGAGCGCAATCTCCCCTATAACTACATACTGGAGTCGATCTTCCCGCATCCGTCCTTGTTGGAATGTCTAAAGGGTGCCGCACATATCATCGCCGGAGATGCTCTCCAGTATGAAGAAGGCGAAGAACTCACCATTGCTCAAGCGCTCGGCAGGCCAACGCCGTGAACCGCTCGCGCCCAGAGCACTATCAACGAGAGCACTATCAACGAGTGTATTTTCAATAAGGAACCCCGCCATGCCGTCCTTCGATGTTGTATCCCGTACCGAGTTGCCCGAAGTCGACAACGCTATTCAGGGCGCGATGCGTGAAATCAGCACCCGTTTCGATTTCAAGGGCAGCCACTGCACGCTCGAGCGCACCGACGAAACCATCGTTATCCACGCCGACGACGATATGAAGCTGAGACAAATGCAGGAGCTGCTACGGGGCTATTTGGCCCGGCGCAAGGTCGAGATCGGGGCATTCGAGTTTCAGAAAGCCGAAGCCGCCTCCGGTAATACGGTGCGCCAGAACGTCCTCATCAAGCAGGGCATCGAGCGCGAATTGGCGCAGAAGATTCTCAAAGCAATCAAAGCAGCCAAGCTCAAGGCGCAGGTCGCTATCCAGGGCCCCGAATTGCGGGTTTCAGGCAAGAAGCGTGATGATCTGCAGAGCGTCATCGCGCTGATCAAGAGCCAGGAGATCGAGCAGCCCCTGCAATATGTGAACTTCAGGGATTAAGCGGGCCTCGTATAACCCTCACCCCCGCCCTCTCCCCTTGTGGGAGAGGGCGGGGGTGAGGGGTTGGTGGGTGCTCGCTATTCCACGAGTCCTTCGGCCTTCAACGCTTCATTCACTTTGGGGCGCGCGGCAACACGGCCCATATAGGCGCTGATGTTGGGCCAGCGGCTAAGGTCGATGTCCTTGAAATTAGCCCAATTCAAAATTGTGAAGCCATAGGCATCAACCACGGAGAACGCATCACCCATCAGGTACTGCTTGCCGGCGAGTTGCTTTTCGACATAGTCGAACCGGGTTTCGAGACGCGTGATCACGCCACTTTTCATTTCGTCAGGTAAGGCGGGATTGAACAGCGGTGAGAAGCCTTTGTGCAGCTCGCTCGAGATGAAGGTGAGCCACTCCTGGGCTTTGTAGC
>CAUZWH010000044.1:0-12593 GCA_963583675.1 Alphaproteobacteria bacterium | reverse complement strand
CCAATATCCCCAAGGTTCTATGGACTTCCCAACTCGCGCGCGTGGTCAATGCGGCGGTGAAAGCAGGCGCCAAGGTGGTTGGCTTCGATGTCATATTCCCGACCACCGCGTCGACCTACCTCAAAGGCTTCGATCGTGATTTCCTGCTCGCCCTGCGGGCCGCTTCGAAGAACGGCAAGGCCGTGCTTGGCAAAGTTCAGCACAGCGAAAAGCCGATCGCACCATTTCCGGCGCAGAGCTTCGCGGTTGGCCACCACCGCAACATTCGCGCCCTAAACCTCGTCGAGGATAGCGATGGCATCGTTCTTCGCGTGCCGCTGTTCTTGGCCAGCGAAACCGCCAGCGGCATCCGCTGGGACCCGTCGATGGCGCTGGAACTCGCGCTTCGCGCACGCGGCCTTGATGCCAGCAATGATCGCGACCGTCTGCGCTTGGGCGACTACGACGTACCTGGCGCCGATCGCAACGCCCTCGCCATCAACTTCGATACCGCCCCGGGTTCCATTCCAATTTTCTCGCTCGCCGATATCTACGCCTGTCTCGATCGCGGCCCCGGTGATTTTCTCAACGCCCATCTCGCCCGCAAGGTCGTCCTCATTGGCACCGTGCTCGATGTTGAAGATCGTAAGTTAACCTCCATGCGATTAGCGACGACGCCCAATCCGGGCGGGTCCGCGCCGCGTTGTGCCCTTTCGGATTCGGCCCGCCCAGCGGTCGGTGGCGCCCGCGACACACTTCCCGGCGTCCTCGTGCAGGCACAGGCGATCAACAATCTTATCTTGGGCCAGGCGCTGGAGGAATTCCCGCCGCTGCCCTATGCGCTGCTGGCGCTACCGCTTCTTATCCTCACCGTTGCGGCCGTAATGGGAATGAAGCCGAGTTCCGCCTTAGTCGTGGTCGGCGTATCCGCCGTGGTGTGGGTCGGGTTGGCAACGACGCTGTTCACCGGCAGATTAGTACTGCCGCTGATTGACCCGTTGGTCGGCGCAAGCTTTGTCTACGTTGCGACACTCGGCTACCGGTTCGCTATCTCCGACAAGGACAAACGCTTTCTACGCTGCACTTTCGCGCTCTATCTCGCGCCAGCGGTGGTCGATCGAATGGTCGCCAATAACGTGCGGCCCGCGCTGGGCGGCGAGACCCGCGAGCTAACCGTTATGTTCTCCGATATCGCCAAGTTTTCGGCCATTTCCGAAGGTCTGGCGCCTTCCGCGTTGTTGGCGTTCATGAACGAATATTTGTCGGCGATGAGCGACATCATCGAGGCGCATGGGGGCTTCGTCGACAAGTATATCGGCGATGCCATCGTCGCCGTATTCGGTGCCCCGCACGATGATCCCGACCATGCAACCCATGCGGTTGAGGCCGCGCTCGCCTGCCACGCCCGACTGCAGTCCATGCAATCAGACTTTACGCTCCCCGGTAATCCCGTGGTATCGGCGCGTATCGGTCTCAACACGGGCAAAATTCTGGTTGGTAATATGGGATCGCGACGACGCCTCAACTACACAGTGATGGGCGACGCCGTGAACCTGGCGTCGCGCCTCGAAGGCGTGAACAAAGTCTACGGCACCACTCTGTTAGCGAGCGCAGATACGCGCTCACGCTGCCAAAGCCATCTCCTCTTTCGTGAGATCGACCGTGTCCGCGTGGTCGGGCGCGAGGGCGGCGTGGATATCTATGAGCCGATCGGCATCGCCGGGGAAATTGCCAACCGAGGCATGTATCTAATCACCCAATTCAGCGAGGCGTTAGCCGCCTACCGAGATCGACAATTTTCCGACGCCGCGAACGCGTTCGAGAAGCTGGCTGCGGATGGCGATAGCGCCAGCGAGGTTCTCGCGAAATTGGCTCGGCAGTTCGAGCATGATCCGCCGCCGTTGGATTGGGACGCGATCAACACGCTCGAAAGCAAGTAGGCGTGCGAACCAGTCCGGCGGGGAATCGATGTTGCGAAACTTACCTGAGTGTATTTAGGTGCCGCTATGGACATAGATAGATCGAAACCGGCCCTGGTCACGGGAGCGAACGGCTACATCGCTTCCTGGATCGTCAAACGCCTGCTCGATGAGGGCGTGACCGTCCACGGTACGGTTCGCGATCCATCGAATGCCGCCAAAACAAAGCACCTTAAACGGCTCGCGGATAGCGCGCCGGGCGACCTCAAGCTGTTCGCCGCCGACCTCACCAAAACTGGCTCGTTCGCAGATGCGATGCAGGGCTGCGGGATCGTGTACCACACCGCGTCCCCCTTCGAGATACGCGACATCAAGGACCCCGAAACGGAACTCATTCATCCTGCGGTCAATGGCGTGAAGACCGTGTTGGATAGCGCGGGACAAACCGAAAGCGTAAGCCGGGTTGTTCTGACGTCAAGCTGTGCGGCGATCTACGGCGACAATCGGGACCTACAATCGGCGCCCAATGGGGTTTTCACCGAGGAGATCTGGAATACCTCGGGCAGCCCCACGCACCAGCCCTATTCCTATTCCAAAACACTCGCCGAGAAGGCGGCGTGGGACATCGCCAAGGTGCAAGATCGATATGATCTTGTGGTCATCAATCCCGCTTTCGTTCTGGGACCGTCATTGCTCGGCAATGCCGACGGGGTCAGCAATCGGTTCATGGTTCAGGCTGCCGACGGCACTTTCAAATCAGGGGTGCCCGATCTCGCCTTTGGTGTAGTCGACGTGCGCGATGTCGCCGAGGCCCATTTGCAGGCCGCCTATACCGATGCTGCCAATGGCCGCCATATCCTGTGCAGGGAAGGCCGTTCGATCCTCAGTATGACGAATGTATTGCGGGAGCGCTTTGGCGACACCTACCCCTTCCCGAAAAAGACTCTGCCGAAGTTCATGGTGTGGCTAGTTGGACCGTTCGTCGGACTCGCGCGCGATTTCGTTTCTGCCAACGTCGGTTTCCCTTGGAAATGTGACAACACGCGCAGTCGCGAGCAGCTTGGCATCAACTATCGTCCGATCGAAGACACGCTGTGCGAACACTTCCAACAAATGCTCGACGACGGATTCGTGAAGAAACGGGGATAAGACCAACCATGGCCGCCCGCCCTATCATCATCGATTGCGACCCCGGGCAAGATGATGCCCTGATGCTGTTGCTGGCATTGGCATCGCCCGACGAACTTGACGTGCTCGGGATCACGACCGTCGCCGGCAACGTGCCCTTGGAACTTACGCAGCAAAATGGCCGCTTGATCTGCGAGATGGCCGGGGCGAGCGAGGCGTTGGTGTTTGCCGGTTGCTCGCGACCGCTGGTGCGCGAGCTCGTCACAGCAGAAAACGTCCACGGCAAGAGCGGGATCGATGGGGTCGATATCTACGAGCCCAAACTACCGCTGCAATCTCAGCACGCGGTCGATTTCATCGTCGATACGCTGCGTGCTGCCGATGACGCCTCAATAACCTTGGTCCCAACGGGTCCACTGACCAACATCGCGGCGGCCTTCGTCAAAGAGCCGGCGATCATCCCCAAAATCGATGAAATCGTGTTGATGGGCGGCGGTTTTCGCGAAGGCGGCAATGTCACGCCGGCGGCGGAATTCAACATCTATGTCGATCCCCACGCCGCGCATGTGGTGTTTACCTGCGGGCGCCCGATCACCGTGATGTCGCTCGACGTCACCCACCAGGCGTTGACGACGCCAGCCCGCCTCGAGGCGATCTCAGCGGTTGGCACCGACCTTGCGCGCACGGTGCGCGAGATGCTCGATTTCTATGACCGCCACGATATGGAAAAATATGGCGGCGATGGCGGTCCTCTGCACGACCCCTGCACGATTGCATTCCTCCTGCGGCCCGAATTGTTCACCGGCAAGCAGGTCTACGTAGCGGTGGAAACCGGCTCGGAGCTGACCATGGGCGCGACGGTGGTTGATTATTGGGGCGTTACCGGCCGGCCGGCGAACGCGAATTGGATCCACTCGATCGATGCGGATGGCTTTTTCCAACTCCTGACAGAGCGTCTTGCCCGGCTGTGATTACCGTTTTCGGCTCGATTAATCTGGATCTGGTCACCTTGGTCGCGCGTCTGCCGGGCCCCGGCGAGACCATCGCCACCACCCACTACGACACCTACCCCGGCGGCAAAGGCGCCAACCAGGCCCTCGCCGCCGCCCGGGCCGGCGCGCAGGTTGCGATGGTCGGCTCGGTCGGCGAGGACGATTTCGCGGACCTGGCGCTGGCGCCCCTCGAAGCGGCGGGCATCGACATAACCGGCATCGTTCGCCGCCCCGGTCACACTGGCATCGCCATGATTTCGGTCGACCCCAGTGGCGAAAATCAGATCGTCGCCGCCAATGGCGTCAATCTCGATTCCCTAGCCAGCCAGCTCGATGAACCCCGCGCGGAGACCACGCTGCTCCTACAGATGGAAACCCAGGCCGACGAAAACTGGATCGCGATCCGCGCTGCCCATGCCCACGGCGTGCGAACCATCCTCAACGTCGCGCCGGCCGCGCCCATTCCCGCAGATATCCTCGAAATTCTGGACGTCCTGGTAGCCAACGAACTGGAGGTTGCCATCGTGGCTGGTGATCTCGGGCGCGCTGGGAGCGGGTCCGACGACGCGGCGCGGCACCTCGTCGCGGCCGGCGTGGGCGTCGTTATCGTCACCCTGGGGGCAGCCGGCGCGGTCGCCCACACGCCCGAGGCAACCTGGAAGATTGGCGTGCCCAACGTCGCGGTGGTCGACACCGTGGGCGCCGGCGACAGCTTTGTCGGGGCGCTCGCGGCCGCCTTGGATGGCGGGGCCGACCTGGGGCTTGCGTTTCATCGCGCGGCGATCGCCGGCAGCCTCGCCTGCCGCCGGCTCGGGGCGCAGTCGAGCATTCCCGACGCCGCCGAAATCGACGCCTGGGTGCCGCGGCTCGATCCGCCAAACCAGCGATATCTAACCCTTGGCGAGCAACGCTAGGCGATCACCCCAGCGGCCTCGAGCGCATCGCAATCATCGGCGTCGTAGCCGACTTCGCCGAGCACCGCGCGGGTGTGTTCCCCGTAGTGCGGCGCTAGGGGAAATTCACTAGACGTATCAGGCAAATCCACCGCCTTGGGCTGCATGCCGACCACGGTTCCATCGGGCAGCCGGGTGCGAGTCATCCGGTCGCGGATATATTCCATGGAATGTACTTCGCGGAGGTCGCGGATCACCGCGTGGACCAATTTGGCGGCGCTGAGATCGGCAACAATTTCGGCGGCCGTGTAGTTGCGGGTGATCTCGCCGATCTCGCGCCACAACGCGTCACGATCGCGCTTACGACCTTCGATCGTCGCCCGCAAGTCGTTCGCAACCGGTGCAAACATTGGGATTTCAACGAATCGGTGCCACTGGATATCGTTGCCGATGACGATAAAAACGTAGCCGTCGCAAGCGGTATAGGTGCTGGAGGGCACGAAATTGCGTTCGGCATTTCCGTTGCGGCGATAAAGCCAGGGATCGTCACCGAGATCGATCAGCGGCATCTGCGCGATCAGCCATGATGCCGCGGCCTGGAACATCGAAATATCGATGCGCTGCCCGTGCCCGCTTTCGGCCCGCTCGAGCAGCGCCCGCATGACGCTGGAATAGGCTTCGTCACCAGCCTTGAGGTCGACCAGGGGGACACCGACCAACATCGGCGGCCCGCCGGGGTGGCCGGTCAGTTCCATCAGACCGACGCGGGCTTGAATCATCGGATCATAGCCTGGCGTATCGGGGAATTCCGGGCCCATCGCCGAAATCCCGGCCCAGATGATGTCGGGCTTGATCGCCCGCAAGGTGTCGTAGTCTATGCCGAGCTTGGCGTAGCGCACCGGCAAGGTGTTGCAGCAGAACACATCGACATCGAGGGTTTTGATAATGCGGTGCAACGCGGCGTGGCCCTCCGGCGTCTGCAGGTTGAGCGCGATCACCTCTTTGCCGACATTGGGCGCGATGTAGTAGGTGCGGCGATCGCTGCCGGCGACTTCGCCGCCGACATAGCGATTGGGATCACCGGGCCGGTCGGCGCCACCGCTCGGCGTCGCTTCGATGCGAATTACACGCCAGCCGAGCTGGACGAAGCGCAAGGTGCAGGACGGCAACGACAGCGCCTGCTCAAGCGAGACCACCGTGCGCCGCTTCATGTGCCAGGTTCCTCATCGTCAAACGCGACCACTACTTCAGTCGCGATCCCGCCCTCCGGCGTCACCGTCCAAAGCTCGGCGCCGCGACCATCGGCGGTCAGCCGCCCGGCAAGGCCCACCGAGGCGTTGTCGAACAGCGGTGCCTTGGCCCGCATCATCAGCGAGCCGATCGTGCGCGCAGGCGCGCTATCGCGCAACAACTCTAGCAGCAAGACCAGGTGCAGTGGACCGTGGACCACCAGGCCGGGATAGCCCTCAACCCCGGTCGCATGGGCGCGGTCGTAGTGGATGCGGTGAGGGTTGAAAACTAACGCCGAAAAGCGGAACAGCATGACCGCATCGACCGGTACGCTGCGTCGCCATGCGACGTCGGCGGGAACCGGCTCGGCCGCCGGCAGCGGGTTAGATTGACCGGCAGGCACCGCCTCACGGGCGACGATGTCGTATTCCTCCTCGGTTGCCAGTGTGTCGTCACCGGTCCGAAAGACGCGGTTGATCACGGTCGCGAAGATCAACGCCCCGGTGCGGCCCTGCTTGGCATCGAGCGACAGAAGTTCACTCTCAAGCCGAACGGAATCGCCGATCCGAAGCGGCGCATAGAAGCGCATCCGGGCGCCGGCAAACATGCGCCGCGGCAGCGGCAGTTCAGGGATGACCTCGTAGGCTCGCGGCAGTCCGTCCGGACCCAAGGCGCCCGGCGGATCGGTCGCCACGCAATAAAACATATGCCAGGCCGGCGGTAGCGAATCGCCGACAACCGGATCGCCCGGCCGGCCTAACGTCGCCAACACCGCCCGCGCTTGCCCTGGGGCGACGATGTCCTCGCGGATCAGCTTCTGACCAATATGGTCCCGAAGCTGTTCAACATTTGGTTTCAACTCGAGCCCCTCGCCGCGTCTCACCCCACGTTGATCCATGTCGTTTTGAGCTGGGTGTATTTTTCCAGGGCATGCAGCGAGCGGTCGCGGCCGAAGCCGGATTGCTTGAAGCCGCCGAATGGGGTCGACATGTCGACGGCGTCGTAGGTGTTGACCCATACGGTGCCGGCCCGCAAGCCGCGGGCCATGCGATGGGCGGTGGTGATATCGCGGGTCCACACGGCGGCGGCGAGGCCATAGACGGTGTCGTTGGCGATCTTGAGTGCTTCTTCGGCGTCTTTGAACGAGATCGTTGCGAGCACCGGGCCGAAAATTTCCTCCTGGGCGATCTTCATCGCGTTATCGACCCCATCGAACAGGGTCGGCTCGATATAGGAGCCGCCGCTGTCCTCGCGGGCGCGGTTGCCGCCCATCTTGAGGGTGGCGCCTTCGGCCGTGCCGGCCTCGATATAGTCCATCACACGGTCGGTCTGGTTGGCATCGACCATCGCGCCCATGTGGGTTTTGGGGTCGAGCGGATCGCCGGGCTGCAGGCGCTGGCCGACGCCGATCACCTTTTCGACGAACTCGTCCTTGATCGATTCCTCGACCAGCAGCCGCGAGCCGGCATTGCAGACCTCGCCCTGGTTGAAAAAGATACCGAAGGCCGCCGCTTTGGCCGCGGCGGCGAGATCGGGTGCATCGGCCATGACGATGTTGGGTGACTTGCCGCCGCATTCGAGGGAGACCTGCTTCATATTCGATTCGCTGGAATATTTGAGGAACAACTTGCCCACTTCGGTCGACCCGGTGAAGGTCACGCAGTCGACGTCCATATGGCGGCCGAGCGCCTGGCCCGCGGTTTCGCCATAGCCGGGCACCACGTTTAAAACTCCTTCCGGCAGCCCGGCTTCGGCGGCGAGTTCGGCAATCCGGATCGCCGTCAACGGTGATTGCTCGGCCGGCTTGAGCACGACGCTGTTGCCGGCGGCAAGGGCGGGACCAAGTTTCCAGCAGGTGATCAGGAGCGGGAAATTCCACGGCACCACGGCGGCGACGACGCCCACCGGCTCACGGGTGAGCAAGGCGACGGCCGACGGATCGGTCGGCGCAATCTCGTCGTAGAGCTTGTCGATGGCTTCGGCATACCAGGCTATACACCCGGCCGCGCCGCCGATATCGACGGTTTGCGAATAGCGGATCGGCTTGCCCATATCGAGCGTTTCGAGCAACGCCAGTTCAGCGCGGTTGGCGGACATGAGATCGGCGAATTTCTTCAGGGTGCGTTTGCGCTTGGCCGGCGCGAGACCGGCCCACACGCCGGCGTCGAACGCGGTGCGGGCGGCGGCGACGGCACGGTTGACGTCTTCTTCGTCACACGCTGCGACCGGCGCCAGCACATTGCCATCGATCGGACTCACGCAGTCGAACGTTGCGCCACTGGCCGCCTCGACGTAGCTGCCGCCAATGAAGGCTTGGTTGCGGATGGTCAGGGCCTCGGCCTGATTGCGATAATCCTCGGCGGTGAACGCATCGGCCATATTCTTCCTCCCGTTTAGGAACCCTGAAAACGTGTGGGGTTAGCCACTAACTTAGCGTCAACGCAAGCGGTTCGGTACACCCTGTTAGCCTTGGCCCCGCAACTGCTAGGTTGCTCCGATGCGCGAGGCGCTTCCCCACCTAGCGATGATCCTGGCGGTAACCTTCTGGTCATCCTCGTCAACCGCCATCAAGTTCATTCTCCCGGTCATTCCGGTGTTCGAAGCGGTGTCGTTCCGCTTCGTCATCGCTGCGGCGTTGCTATGGCTGGTGGTGCTCGCCGCACGACAACTGCGGTATCTCAAAGCCGTGGGCTGGCAGCCATATTTTGCTGGCATGATCGATCCGGGCGTTATCGCCATCATGGCCTATGTCGGGTTGACGATGACCACCGCCGTGCATGCCGTGGTGATTTTCTCAACGATGCCGTTGCTGGCCTCGGTGATCGGGCGGGTGTTCCTGAAGGAGCCGTTGACCCTACCGGTATTCGGCGGCGCCCTGCTCGGCCTCGGCGGTACGGTGTTACTGCTGTCGTCGTCGCTGGTGACCTCGAACGCCTCGCTAATCGGTGATGCGCTGCTGATCGGCGCGGTCATCTTGGTGTGTTTCGCCCAGCTCGTGCTACGCCGAGTCGCTCGCGACCGCGGCCGGCCCATCGTCATCACCGCGTTAATGATCAGCGGCGCCGCGACGATTGGACTGATCGCGCTCGGCATTTTTGGGACGACCCGACCGTTGGCCTGGATCGAGTTCGCCAACACCGATATTTGGCTGGTGTTTCTCTACAGCGCGACGGTGATCAGCGCCGCCGCATTCTTTTTGTACAATTTTGCTTTGCGGCATATGCATATGGGCCGGGTTAGCCTCTACTCGGTGCTTCAGGCACCGCTTGGCGTGTCGTTGGCGGCCGCAGTGCTTGGTGAGAGTGTCAGTGACGGCGAGATGGCTGGTATTGCGCTGGTCATCACCGGTGTCGCGCTGCCAGCCCTGCACCGCGCAATCCAACTCCGCCGGGCTGCATCGTAGAAAGGGATAAACGTATGGGTGTAGGTGTGGGGTTAAGTTTAGCCGACTTCCCGTTCTCGGGCGCCGAGCCCTTTTGGCGGTGGGTGCAGCTGTGCGAAGACGGCGGCATCGATTCGATCTGGCAGACCGACCGGCTGGTATCGGCGCAGCCGCACTTGGAATGTATGACCGTGATGGCCGCCCTGGCCGGGGCCACCAAGCGGGTCAAGTTCGGCATGAACGTTGCGTGTCTGGGCTGGCGCGAACCGGTGCTACTGGCCAAGCAATGCGCGACGATCGATCTGTTAAGCGGCGGACGCCTGCTGCCTGCCTTCGGCGTCGGCAGCCCGCGGGGCCCGGAGTGGCAAGCCCTGCGCCTGCCGCCCAAGGGTCATGGCGGGCGTATCGATGAAGCTTTGGAGATCCTCAGGCTGTTGTGGACCGAAGACAGCGTCGATTTTGACGGCGAGCACTATCAACTCACCAACGCCCGGATCGATCCCAAGCCGGTGCAAAAACGATTTCCCCTATGGATCGGCGGCTCAAGCAAAGCCGCGGTGCGGCGCACGGCGCGCCTCGGGACCGGTTGGCTCGCTGGCACCTCGACGCCGGGCGAAGCCGCCCGCGTGGTCGCCGATATAAAGGTGGCCGCCGCGGCCGAAGGGCGTTCGATCGACGATGACCATTTCGGCGCCGGCTTCGGATTTCGATTTGGTAGTTGGGACGATCCGGTAGTGCAAAAAACCGCCGCGTATTACCGCGACCTGATTGGATTGGATCCCGCGGAACGGATCGTAGTCGGCGGTGCCAAGGAGATCCTGGCTCGCATTGCTGAGTTCGTAAAAGGCGGCGTGTTCAAATTCGTGCTGCGGCCGCTCGGCGACGGAAACGACGAAGTACTCGACCAAACCCATCGCTTCATCGACGAGGTTCAACCGGAACTGTACCGCCGCAACTAGTGCGGATTTTCTACTGAGGCGGCGGAGTCGAGCGCGCAATAGGCCTTGATTTGATCTCGCTCAGGCGCGTTTGCTGTGGCGGTCAGGATGCATTGGCTCGACCTTACGACGACGCTTCTTTTCATCATTTTGGCGGCCGAGATTGCCTTGGACGAAGGCGACGAAATCGTTCTTGTTTGCGGCCTGGACCAGGCCGTGTTTGGCGACGGCGTCGGCATGCTCGATCAACAACGCACGCGCCTGGCGCACGCCTGCCATAGCGGCTGCCTGGAATGCTCCGGAGGTTTTATCCAGCACGATAATTCTCCCTTACCAGCGCAGTATGACTGGATTCAGGGAGCCCGGAAAGGCGCGTTACGCCCAGATATTAGTTAAAATGTTCTTAAGGTTAAGGCGCCTTTCAGGCTGGTGGCGTCCAAGGTTAATGGGCGACGGCGATTAGACCTCACAACCAGAGCGGCAGCGCAACCAGCGCAATCGTGGCGCAAATTGCGAATGCAATAAAGCGAAACGTCCGTTCGTCGGCGCCGCGAAACAAGCGTACGCCGATGCCGATCGCCAGCGCGTAAATCGGAATTATCAACAAGGCCTGACGGCCGATCTCAGCGCTAAACATATCGTTGGCCCAGAAAGTGAGCCCGGTAACGACCGACATCAAGCCAAAGAAAGCCAGGATGTTGGCACGCACGATCAGCGCGGTTGCTTGGCCGCCTAGCCAGAGCAGGATGACCGGCGGGCCGGAGAGACCGGCAATGCCGCCAAAAACACCGGATACGCCGCCGATCGCCACGGTGGCCGGCCGCGACGGCGCGCGCGTGTAGCGCCACCCGCTCGCCATGATCACTAGGATCGTCAGCACAGTTATCGAGATCATCCAGCGCAGCACGATCGGGACGACCACGAGCAGGAGTTGGACGCCGACCGGCACGCCCAATGCCGAACCTGCCAACAGCGGCACAATCTCCCGCCAGGTGCATCGACGCCATGCGTCCACCAGCAGCGGTAGCGTCGCGACCACATCGAAAATAAACATCTGCACCACGGCGATCTTGGGCTCATAGAGCGCGCTCGCCACCGGGACATAGACCATCGCGGTGCCGAACCCGGAAAATCCACGCACGATGCCGGCAAGCGCCGCCGCCGCCACGATCCACAGGAAGCGATCGTCTATGACGCCCAGCAGGCTGGCGATATCGAACACGGATAATCCGGCGTTGCGACGGGTTAAGCGCCGCTCAATTAGCGCGGCAATGAACCGCGATGGCGGCAATCACGACATCTGCGGCGGGGCGTGGCGCTGATTGCGGGTTTGCCGTGAGATAGGCAGCCACGGCGTCGACGATTTCAACGTCCGACATCTTCGGAATACAGCCATCCAAAGCGGTCTCGCGCGCGTCCGACACCGCGCCGCGGTACAACGCCCGCCCATGCGCAACGCCAACGACGTAGCCGAGTTTCCAGATCTGCCTTAGCGATTGATACTCCGCCGCGGTCAGAGCGCTGGCCTCGCGGGTGAAGGCGCTCGCTACGAGGAACGTAGCCAGCAGGATCGTCGAGGATTTCATCACAAATACCTGGTGATCTAACGCTGCGCGAGCGTTCAATGGTGTTGATTTCGGAGCAGGCATCGGGCCTGCACGCACAGTGAACATCTGCACCCAGCATTTGATCCGCAAGTTGCGAATCCAAGGGTATCCACCAAGTAATTAGGTGGTTTACACAGATTGTCTAGGGTTTCGTTAGTGCCTATCTAGGGGAATAGCTTAGGAACCATTCACGGATTGATCAGCGTCCGACCAAAGAAGTAACAGAGATGCACCGAAATATTCTATCGATTATCACGATCTGCTCGGCTTTAGCCATAAGCCAATCGACGCTCGCCCAGTCATTCGCTGCGACGACCGACGTCGGCGGCATTCTCCGTGAGGGTATCCAAATTTGCGGCATTGAAACCCAGCTCCGCCGGTCGCGGAATGGCGCCGAGGTGTTGCACAACATCAATTTTCTGGGCCCTGAGACGCCGAGCCCGGTCCAGCTGGCGACGATTGATCAGCTCGCGGCCGCCCTGGTTATGCCAGGCGCAGACATCTGCCTGTCGCAGTATGCTTACG
>CAUZWH010000043.1:0-12823 GCA_963583675.1 Alphaproteobacteria bacterium | reverse complement strand
AATCAGTAGTGGCGCCACAGAGCGGCTGTGTGGGAACCGATCTAGCCAAAGCTTTGGACAAGGCTCTCTGAGACGAGCTTCCATCCATCAACCAGTGCAAAAAAGATTAGCTTGAATGGCAGCGAAATAATGATCGGTGGCAACATCATCATACCCATCGACATCAAGACCGACGCCATCACTATGTCGATAATCAGGAAGGGGATAAAGAGTAAGAAGCCAATCTCAAAAGCGCGTCTGAGTTCGTTGATCAAGAACGCTGGTATCAAAGCTCTGAGTGGTGTGTCCTCCGCCGTTTCCGGCTGCTCGATTTTGGCCATATCCATGAATGTTGCGAGGTCGGTATCGCGGACGTGGCGACGCATAAATTCATGGATCGGGGCGATCGATCGCTCGAATGCCTCACGTTCCTCAATTTCCTCGGCGATCAGGGGCGCGACACCGTCGTCGTAACCGCGTTGCATCGTCGGCGCCATCACGAACGCGGTGAGAAATAATGCCAGGCTGATCAAGACGACGTTGGGTGGCGTTTGCTGGACGCCCATCGCGCTACGCAGCAACGAGAGCACGATGACAATTCGGGTAAACGAGGTGAGTACAACAAGGATTGACGGCGCCAATGCCAGCACCGTCACCAATACAATTAGCTGGATAAGACGACCGGTTAGCGGGCCGGACTCGCCCAGATCCAGATTGAACTGCTGAGCCAGCGCGGCTGAAGGGAGCAGCACGATGCTGAGCACGATAATCGGCAGAAAGCGGCGAATGCTCACATCAATCTCCCGATAATCTGAAACGACTTAGCGATGGTAGTCCCCGCAGACCCACGTTTCCTTGATCGTCGTCCTCGCCGCTTGGCGCGCGCCCTGTACTCGGCGTTTGCTCCGCATCGATCCCGCTTTCGATAAGGGTTTCCGTGTTCGGCCTTAGCATCACCAGATGTTCAACGTTGTCGCGGCGGAGCAGGACCAAGCGTCGTTTACCATCGACGGGCATCATATCGACGATCGAGAGGCGACTGCCGCGTTGCCCACGTTTACGGGTAATTCGCGGGGTCATCCCGAAGCGCCGTGCGCCCAACGCCAGCATCCCGATCAGACCCACAACGAAGGCGAGCGCCGCGAGAAACCGGAGATAGTCGGTGAATTCCATGCCGATAAATTGCGGTGAGACCGCGTGCGCAGGGCTACTGAGCCGCGATCGCTTCCTGCTGGGCCTGGAGCTGTATCTCGAGCAGGTCGAGATCGGTCACCAGCGATCCCAAACGATCGGCGAAGCGAATCCGCTCCTCTGGGATCAGCGACGTCACATGATCGCAAAATACCTTGGTGCGTTTGGAGATTGTGGCGAGGCTAAGTCGCTCACCGTCCATCATACGCCGTCGGGCTGCCCCCATGAGTTTCTGTAGCGCCATGTATTCGGCGATCACTTTGTCGCTATCGGCTTCGGTCATTGTGGCCTCATCTCGGGCAATTCCGCGCCAGTTTTGCGGTATTCGTAAGCGAGGATCTCAGCGACAGTTGCGAGCACCTCCACCGGGATTATGCTGTCCACTTCCAAGACCGAAAGTATCTCCGCCAGGTCCGCGTCTTGACGTACCTTCACCCCGTTGGCGAACGCAATCGCGAGTATTTGTTCCGCGACCGCGCCCTTTCCGGTAGCGACCGCCCGTGGCGCTGATGCGCGCCCGGGCCCGTACTGAAGGGCGATCGCGATTTGGCGGGCTTTCTTTGCAGCACGGTCCGTTGTCGGGCTCAGCACAGCCTTTTCGACTTCGGATTTACCGTCGTTGCGTCTGCCCACGATCTAGTCCACTCCGTTGCTACCTTAGCGATGCCCACGAATACCGTAGGTATCCTTATCGACTGAGATATTGGCGCGTTATGCTTAACAAACTATAAACGGCGCCGGCGTTGGAAAACTGTTGATCGGTCGGGCCACGTTACAAGTCGGGTCACGTTACAGGGAGAGCGCACAATGGCGAGAGCAATGAACACCGGACTCTTCAAACTTTCCGCGGTCGAACTCCGGGGGCTAATCGGCCGGCGTGAACTATCGCCGGTCGAACTCCTCGATCACGTTTTTGCTCGCATTGATCGCCTCGATTCCAAAATCCACGCGTTTGTCCACCTCGACCGGCGCGGTGCCAAGGCTGTGGCGCGCCAAGCCGAGAAAGCGATGATGAGCGGGGAGCCGCTGGGACCGCTGCACGGACTGCCGATCTCGATCAAGGACCTAATCCTAGTCAAAGACATGCCGTGTACGCGCGGCTCCTGGTTTTTCAGGAACGACGTTCCAAAGCAAGACCCACCGGCCATCGAACGCCTGCGCAAAGCCGGCGCGATCATTACGGGCAAGACCAACACGCCGGAACTCGGTTGGAAGGGTGCTAGTTCGAACGTCTTGTTTCCAGAAACGCGCAACCCCTGGAATCTCGAACGCACGCCAGGCGGCTCGAGCGGCGGCGCAACCGCTGCGACGGCGGCTGGTTTAGGCCCCTTCCATATCGGCTCGGATGGCGGCGGCTCGATTCGCATTCCGGCTTCTTTTACGGGAACCTTCGGCTTCAAAGCGTCTTACGGCCGCATCCCGAATTCACCCGTGGCGCCAAACGGTCGGATTGGGCACCTTGGCCCGCAGACGCGCACTGTCGACGACGCGGCTTTGCTTTACCGGGTGCTCGCTGGCCCTGACGAGCGCGATCCCCATTCGCTGCCGGCAGAGACTATCCCGGAGGGTGACCCTGCACCGCTGGAAGGACTTCGGATTGGCTGGGCGGAGGACCTCGGTTTCCTCAAAGCCGACGCTGAGGTCGTGCGAATTTGCGAACGCGCGGTGCAGAAATTCGCTGATGCGCGGTGCACAATCGTACCGCTCAAGATTAATATCGAGGATCCCCTGGATTCTACGATAGGCATTGCCATACGTGCCGGGATCGGCCGCGCCGTCACCGGCTTTCCCGACTGGCGCAAACATATCGATCCGGGGTTGGGCGAAGTGGTTGCGCACGCCGAGGAGACGATGTCGCCATTTGCACTGGCGGATGCGGCACTTGGCATTGGCCGTATCTCGGAGGGACTGCGAAAACATTTCGCGTCGGTTGATATCCTGGCGCTACCGACCACGCCAACTGTGGCCTTCCCTATTGGGCAGGACGCGCCGACGCGCTGGCTCAAGGTCACCGAAGGTGCAACGCGGTGGTTTGGTATGACGGCCGCATTCAATGCTACAGGTCAGCCGGCAGCATCGGTGCCGGCCGGATTTACGAGGGCCGGATTGCCGGTAGGTTTACAACTCGTTGGTCGACGTTACGACGACTGGAGCGTGATGCGGGCCTGTAAGACGTTTGAAGAGTTGGCACCGTGGCGCGACAAATGGCCGAAAGCGGCGATGCGCTAAACGTCTCGGCACCATCTCTGGAGTTGGAGGGACTTCTTGCTCCTGCAGTCAAAGAGGTGCTCCGACGGTGTCCATAGAATCGCCAGCCAGCGATCAACCCCCACCCGTAGAAGTACCCGCTCTTATCCAGTCCGACTGAACCTGCGCGGTGTCAGCCAATGGCCCACGGACCTTAGCTCGGTCCCCGGCAGCAATGTGCCTGCTCGCCATTGGCTTCGGCGATCTGCACGAGTGGGCAAGGCACGCTACCGTGAGCGCAATAGACACAGCGGCCATCGGTCGCGCGCACTTCCGAGCTGCAAGCAGGACAGACGTACGCGAAGATACAGGCGTCGACCGGCATCACCTCCGTTGGGACATCGTCGCAGGCGGGGCAAGTGACGTTGGACTCGGCGACGTTGGCGGTCGCGTCGGTCACGATTTGACAGCCGCCAACGCTTGCGTAACGCGTTTTCGGCGCACCAGTCCATAGCCGGTTACCGCCAGGAAAAAGATTAGAACGCCGAAGATCGGAAAGTCGATCCAGGTAAGCCAGCCAGCCAGGCCGAATGCGGGCAGCAACCACACGATGAAGTGGTGTGAGGCAGCACACCGCCGCTACTATCGATCCAAAAATCCCAACTTTGAACATCTTATCCACCTCAAAGTGCCGGCTGCGTCCAATTGTGGACCAATGATAAAACCTGTGGCGACTACAGGTTCAAGGGCTAAATTTCCGCTACAGGGGGCTCGTTTATGCATTCGCGTTACTCAATTGGTGATCTGGCGAAACGCGTGGGCTGCAACCACGAAACGGTGCGCTATTACGAGCGTCGCGGGATCATGCCTGAACTTGCTCGCACTGCGGGCGGGCACAGGGTGTATGAAAATCGCGACATGAGCCGGCTCAGCTTCATCTTACGCGCCCGCGAGATGGGTTTCCCGCTCGCCAGCGTCCAAGAGCTGTTAACTCTCGTCGATCGTGGCGACTATAGTTGTGGGGAGGCGCAAGGCATCGCGGCGGTGCATCTCGAAAATCTGCGTAAGAAACTGGCGGACCTACAAAGGCTCGAGGAAACGCTCGTCGGCCTCGTCAATATCTGTAGGAACGGGACCAAGCCAGATTGCGCCTTTATCCAAGAATTATTCCGGCCGCGTACGCCTTAATCACGACGCGGCTTCAACCCGCACCAATTAGCTCGTGGTTGTCTGCGGTGTTGATGACGTTCACGCTTTCTTAAGTCTCTCGGCAGAAAATGCCCACTTCTGGGGTAATAAGCCGTGGTGCCGCGCCAATGGATCTCGACAAGATCCCACTCTTTGCTCAGCTAAAAGGAAAAATGGCCTGGTTGACCCAGCGCCAGAAGATCCTCGCTGAGAACATCGCTAACGCAGATACGCCGGGCTACGTGCCCAAAGACCTCAAGCAAGTCGACTTCTCGCGGAAAGTCGCGTCTGCGCAACGCAAGTTGGTCGTTGCTTCGACCCGCCAGGGGCATATCAGCCCTAAAGTTTCAAGCGCCCAATTTCGTACCAATGAGCAGCGGGACCCTTACGAAGTCGCGCCCGCCGGCAACGCGGTCGTACTTGAGGAGCAGATGATGAAAGTCGCAGAGACTCAAATCGATTATCAGATGATGACGTCGATCTACAAAAAAAATATCGGCTTTATCAAGATGGCGATCGGCAAACGGCGCTAGGCCCGCTGAGCAACGTTAGGGAATCAACGCGATGATGGAACTGATCAAATCGATGTTCGTATCGGCATCGGGAATGCGCGTTCAGGGCGAACGGTCAAGGATGATCGCGGAAAACGTCGCTAATGCCAGTTCGGTGCCGCAGACGCCAGATCAACAGCCCTATCGACGCAAGATTATCACGTTTAAAGGTGAACTCGACCGCGAGCTCGGTGCCAAACTCGTCACTATCAACAAGCGCACCTTCGATAGGTCTCCGTTCGGGGCTCGTTACGATCCTGGCCATCCCGGTGCCAACGCTGACGGCTACATCGCGTTGCCCAACGTTAACGGTTTGATCGAAGCGATCGATATGAAAGAGGCACAGCGGACCTACGAAGCGAATCTCAACATGATTGAAACCGCGCAAGCGATGATCAACCGCACCATCGAACTGATCCGTTAATTCTGAAAATCCGGTCAGAGTCCTGACTTATTCATTCGCGAAAATCCGAACCAGGAGATTGAACCATGGTTGACAAGATCGTTACCGCAGCGCTGACCCCGCCCGGAAATCTGATGCGGACTGATCCTGCGGCACCGTCCAAGCCGAGCATGCCAACCTCGGGCCAAAGCTTCGCCGCGTTGCTATCCGAAGTCGGTGAAACCTCCGTTTCAAAAGCCAATCAGTCTGAGAAAATGGGTCTGAAAGCGATTACCAAAGATGCCGATCTGCTCGACGTCGTGACTGCCATTTCAAACGCGGAAGTCACCCTGGACACCGTAATGGCGCTTCGTGACCGGATGATTCAATCCTATCAGGATATCATTAAAACCCCGATTTGAGGGCAAGAGCCGATGACGCCTCCCGATGTTCTCGATGTCGCGCGCGACGCGATCACTGTGCTCCTGCTCGTTTCTGGTCCGGTGATGCTCGTCGGATTGTCGGTCTGCCTGCTGATCGCGTTGTTTCAAGCACTCACTCAGTTGCAGGAAATGACGCTTACATTCGTGCCCAAGATCCTCGCGGTTTTTACATCCTTGTTGCTTCTGCGGCCCTTCATGATGACCTCGCTGATATCCTTTATGGAGCGGATCGCGCAGCGAATCGTCGCCGGCGCACCCGGCTGACCGCGCCATGCTGGCGCAAATCCTACCGGCGGACCTTTTTTCGACGCTTCTTGTTTTCGTGCGGCTCGCTGCCACACGGATGATCATACCCGGCTTTGGCGAGATCTATATCTCGCAGCGGGTGCGCTTCACTCTGGCATTCATGTTGACGCTGGTGGTCGCGCCGGTCGTGGCTCACACGTTGCCGGGTCAGCCAGCGACACCGGTCGAGTTAGTCCTCATGATTGGGGGCGAGGCCGTGGTGGGCGTGCTGATCGGCGCGTCCGCGCGTTTGATGATTAGCGCGTTGCATGTCGCGGGCACGGTCATCGCGTTCCAGAGCAGCTTGGCCTACGCATCCACCGTTGATCCTACTCAGGGGACGCAAAGTGCCCTGGTGGCAACGCTGATGATAATCATCGGTACGGTGCTGATTTTCGCGGCCAATCTCCATTTCTTGATGCTGCAGGCAATGGTCGACAGCTACCAATTGTTTCCGCCGACGGCATTGCCGCCGTTCCAGGACTTCATGGAGGCGGCGGTCAATTTTGTCGCCGGATCGTTCAAAGTCGGCATGCAGATTGCCGCGCCCTTTATCGTCTATGGCCTGGTCCTCTACATGGGCATGGGCTTGATGGCGCGCCTGATGCCACAGATGCAGGTCTTTTTTATTATGCTGCCCTTGCAGATCATTTCTGCATTTTTCGTTCTGATGGTCTCTCTCGGCGCGATCATGGTGTGGTTTCTCGATCATTACGAGAACGGCCTCGCCCAATTCCTCATGTAGGAGTGAGGAATGTCGGAAGACCAAGATAAATCATCAAAAACAGAAGAACCGACCGGGAAGCGACTTTCTGACGCCCAGAACAAAGGTCAAATTCCCAAATCCCAGGAGATAAACCACTGGTTCATGATCCTGGGTGCGACCATGGTGCTCGGACTGCTCTCGACCAACATGGCGCATCAGATTCGCGACACGGTGAGCATATTCATCTTCCAGCCGCACCTAGTTCCGATGGACTTCAAGCATCTGGTTCACCTCGCGAAAATGACAGCCGGAACGATGCTGAAGATACTCGGGCCGGTGTTTTCTCTGCTGATGTTTCTCGCGTTGGCGGCCAATTTCGTACAGTACATGCCGGTGTTTACCGCTGAGAAGATAAAGCCGAAGCTCAGAAAACTTGACCCGATCAAGGGCGCCAAGAAGCTGTTCGCGTTGCGTCAGGTCGTTGAGTTCCGGAAAGGATTGATCAAGATTTCGATCATCTTCGCGGTGATCGAATTCTATATCTGGCCGGAACGCAACATGCTGCCTCAGCTCGTCGCCATTGAGACAATCGAGATATTCAACGTCCTCAAGCGGCAAGTGCTGATCATGCTGGCGGCAACCCTCGCGGTCATGGTTGTCGTTGCAATCGCCGACTTGATTTACCAGAAGTTCGAGCATGTTAAAGGCCTCCGCATGACCAAACAGGAGGTGAAGGACGAGCACAAGAAAACCGAGGGCGATCCACAAGTAAAAGCGCGTATCAAGTTGGTGCGCTTACAGCGCGCACGCCAACGCATGATGGCAGCCGTCCCCGAGGCCGACGTTATCATCACCAACCCGACCCATTTCGCGGTCGCACTTGAATACAAGCCCGACGTGATGAACGCGCCAAAAGTCGTGGCCAAAGGCGTGGATGTGGTCGCGCACCGCATCCGCGACCTCGCTGAGAAAAACCATATACCTATTGTGGAGAACCCGCCCGTCGCACGGGCGCTATTCGCGGCTTGCGACCTTGGCGATGATGTCCCGATCGAACACTACAAGGCGGTGGCAGAGGTCATCAGCTATGTCATGAAGCTAAAACAGCGCTGGCAGCCAACCGCAGCCGAGGGACGATGACCCGCGAACCGCAACAAGGCCAGGAAAGCGGGGTGATCCCGATGATGGCGGGCGGCGGCGGCAGTGAGTGGTTCGGGGCGGCGATCGCACGCACACCGGTTGGTCTCGCCCTGGTCGACCGTCAGGCACGTATCCACCATGCCAATTCTGCATTCCTTGGAATGTTTACTACCGATACCGGCACCGCCGCTTTGAGCCTCGCCGATGAAGTCGACGCCCGGGATCGTGCGCGGGTGTTGGCGTTGATTGCCGACACCGTCGCCGGTACGTCCTCATCGGCCCCGATCGAAGTTAGGATGCTCGGCGGCGAAGGACGGTTAGTTTGGATCTACGCGAATGTTTCACACAATGATGGGCCGGCAGAGCTTGTCATTAGCGCTGTTGATGTTGGCAAGGTAAGGCGCCTCGATCGCCAACAGCTCGTTGTCGAAAAACTGCAAGCGGTGAGGCAGTTGGCGGCAGGTCTGGCGCATAACCTCAACAATCGCGTGACGTCCATAATCGGTAACGCCGATCTGTTGCTCGAGCGGTACCAAAAAACCGATCCCGCATGCGATGAAGCCATCGAAATTCGCCGAAGCGCCGATCAGGTTGCCGAGCTTGTTCAGGGTCTGTCTGCATTTACCGATCAACGTGCGTTGGTTCTCGATCCGATTAATTTGAATGTCGTCGTGTCGGGTTTGGAGCCTCTACTCGATCGGGTAGTTGGCCCCGATATTGTGACTGCGATAGAGGTCGCAGCACACCCGATCGAGGCGCGCGTTGATCGCCAGCAGCTCGACAAGTTTTGGTTGATCTTGCCATCAGCACGCGCGAGCGGATGGCAGAAGGCGGCATCCTGGCTGTTCGCGTACGCGCCGCGGTGCACGATGCTCTCAGTCGGGATGCACTGGGTATTTACCAATGCATCGAGGTTACCGATAGTGGCGAGGTCTTAACCGACGATCGCATCGAACGTATGTTTGAGCCTTTCTATTCGCCGAGTGGTCCTTTCGCCAGCGCCAACCTTGGCCTCGCCGCAGGATACGGTATCATCAAGGAATTCGGCGGTGAGATCGTGGTCACCAGTGTAGCCGGATCAGGTACGATAATGCGGGTGATGTTACCAATCGTTGGCCGCGATGACGCCGATGAGCAACCAGGTGGCGCCGTTAACAAGCAGGCTATGTCAGGAGATTCACCGGAGACGTTGACCGTTTTGGTGGTTGAGGACGAATTGCCCGTTCGGCGTTTTGCGACGCGTGCGCTGGGCAAATGCGGCTACGACGTAATCGAAGCGGAAAATGGCGATGTTGCGTTGGAAATCCTTGATGATCCGGCGACGGAAGTTAATCTCGTTCTGTCCGACGTGATGATGCCGGGCATGGATGGTGCCACGCTGCTACGGGAAGTCCGGGCGGCGACGGCCTCGGGCGAAAATCATCATGATCTCGGGATATGGTGAGAACATTCTGCAAGGTATCCTCGATCAATATGAAGGCGTCGTATTTTTACCTAAGCCATTCACGCTAGACGAGTTGATAGCTACGGTTGAGGACGTATTGGGCTCCTAGTGCCGTTTTCGGCCGGCCTCTAGCCAATCCGTCGCGCCATCTTGGAAATCGTATTCCCACGGGCGAAACGCCTAGCACAAACCCTAGCGCCGTAGAAACATGGTATAGGGCGCAGGATAATCCCGGTTGACGCCCCATGCCTGAATTCAGCGAGACCGACCTCTATCCGCCAATCAAGCGCTTCCTTGAAGATCAAGGTTACGAGGTGAAGGGCGAAATCGCCGATTGTGACGTGGTCGCAATTCGCGGCGATGAAGATCCGATTATCGTCGAGCTGAAAACGACATTTAATCTACCGCTGGTACTGCAAGGAGTCCGCCGTACGACGGTGAGCGACACCGTCTATCTGGCGTTTGCGGCGACCGATGCAGCGTCAAGCATGTGGCGTCGCCACCGCCGTGATATCACCAAGCTTTGTCGCATGCTCGGCCTAGGGCTTCTCGCCATCCGTATGCGCGATACCCGGGAGCCGGTAGTCGAGGTCCATCTCGATCCGGCACCCTACCAACCGCGCAAGGCTAAACGCCGGCAAACCATGCTGCTGCGTGAGTTTCAACAGCGCGTAGGCGACCCCAATCGCGGTGGCTCGAGCAAGCGCCCGATCGTCACGGCCTATCGCCAGGATGCGCTACGGTGTGCGGCGCTGCTAAACGCTAGGGGCCCGAGCAAAGTCAGCGCAATCAGAGCCGAGACCGGGATCGAAAAGGTGCAGAAAATTCTGCAACGCGATGTCTATGGGTGGTTTCGGCGAACCGAACGCGCGGTATATGAACTCACGCCCAACGGAGTTCGTGCGCTCGAAACCTATGCCGATGTTGTTGCCGGATTGGTTTCGTAGCCGCGACGGTTCGGATACAGGCGGCGAGAATGATGCAGCCCGTTTCACGAGGTTTGCGAACTCGTTATCAAACCAGTCCGGAATCCGGATGCGAGGATTTTTTGAAGGCGTTGAATCATAGCGCTAAGTTATGATCACCCTAAACAAACCTAGAACATTGGTGGTATTTAGTATTAATATCAATATCTTATAATATTTCTTGTCAATGAGAACAAAATGTGTACATTGGCGCTTTGTTGCATCGTATTACCCTGCGTGAAATAACGAAGGAGCTGTCGATGTCGGAGTCTCCTCTTAGACTGGTCGAGAATATGGAGAATGGTGATAAACAAAAAGCGCTCGACGCAGCGCTAAGCCAGATTGAGCGCTCTTTTGGCAAGGGCTCTGTGATGAAGCTCGGCCTGCAGAGCAGTGTTGTTGATGCGGATTCGATCTCAACGGGGTCGCTGGGCCTAGACATCGCGCTTGGAATTGGTGGACTGCCGCGCGGACGCGTGGTCGAAATTTACGGTCCAGAAAGCTCGGGTAAGACCACTTTGGCGCTCCAAGTCGTGGCCGAAGCACAAAAGAGCGGCGGTACTTGCGCCTTTGTCGATGCCGAGCATGCGCTTGATCCGATCTATGCAGGCAAGCTGAAAGTTGACGCCGATGAATTACTGATCTCCCAACCCGATACCGGTGAACAGGCCCTAGAAATTGCGGATACGCTGGTGCGTTCGGGCGCCATCGACGTTTTGGTGATCGACAGTGTCGCGGCTTTGGTACCGCGCGCCGAACTCGAAGGCGAAATGGGCGATCATCATGTCGGGCTGCAGGCGCGCCTAATGAGCCAGGCGCTACGTAAACTCACTTCGTCGATCGCGAAATCGCGCTGCATGGTGATCTTTATCAATCAGATCCGCATGAAAATCGGTGTGATGTTCGGCAGTCCCGAAACCACCACCGGCGGCAACGCCTTGAAATTCTATGCTTCCGTTCGTCTCGACATTCGCCGTATCGGCGCCATTAAGGATCGCGACGATATAGTCGGTAACCAGACCCGCGTTAAGGTGGTTAAGAACAAACTTGCGCCGCCGTTCAAGGTTGTTGAATTCGATATTATGTATGGCGAAGGCATATCCAAAAACGGTGAACTCCTAGATCTCGGCGTCAAAGCCGGTATCGTCGAAAAATCTGGATCGTGGTACTCCTTCGAAGATCAGCGCATCGGCCAGGGTCGTGAGAACGCTAAGGTGTTCCTCGCGGAGAATAGCGCCATTGCCGAGAGCATTGAGCAAACTATTAGGGACAATGCCGGGCTTGTTCGCAAAGCCAGTCGGACGGGTGTTGAGCCTGGTGATGAACTGGACGTTGCCGTAGAAGCATAGGCACGAGATTATCGCCCAGCGTGGCGAGGGGGTTGCAGGGGAGGCGCGGGCCGATGGGCTCGCGCCTCTTTTTCGTGGCGCGGCGCCGCTCTCCGGGACGTCTGGCTGCTGACGAAACCCAGTTGCGCTTTAGGATCGAATTAACGCCGGAAGCGCTTCGCGAGTAGGACTCACTCTAGACAGGGTTGGGACCGAGCATTACAACCGTGCGCTGGAAAACGGCGGTCCGGCGGCCGTGTTGGACCTGCAGGTCGTTGAACTGGCGCCAATCGGGAATACCTTCCATGTCAACTGCGAACGAGATCCGGACCACGTTTCTCGACTATTTCGCCGCCAATGGGCACACGGTCGTACCGTCGGGTCCATTGATTCCGCACAATGACCCAACGTTGTTGTTTACCAATGCGGGCATGGTACAATTTAAGAACGTCTTTGTTGGAGGCGAAAGCCGGGACTACGTACGCGCGGCGACAAGCCAAAAATGCGTTCGTGCCGGCGGTAAACATAACGACCTCGACAATGTTGGCTACACGGCCAGACATCACACTTTCTTCGAGATGCTCGGTAACTTTTCGTTTGGAGATTACTTCAAGGAATTGGGAATCGAGTTCGCATGGAATTTGGTCACCAAGGAGTATGGACTGGCGGCGGATCGGCTATGGATCACGGTCTATGCAGATGACGACGACGCATTCGACCTGTGGCGCAAGATCGCAGGACTCCCCGAGGAGCGAATTATCCGCATTGCGACGTCGGATAATTTTTGGACGATGGGAGAAACGGGTCCGTGCGGGCCCTGCTCGGAAATATTTTATGACCACGGACCGGAGATAGAGGGTGGGCCGCCTGGCAGTCCAGATGAAGACGGTGATCGCTATGTCGAGATTTGGAACCTGGTGTTCATGCAATATGCGCAAATTGCCGGGGGCGAACGCATCAACCTCTCCAAACCGTCGATTGACACGGGGATGGGGCTGGAGCGCATTTCTACGATCCTCCAGGGAAAACATGAC
>CAUZWH010000042.1:0-12880 GCA_963583675.1 Alphaproteobacteria bacterium | reverse complement strand
CGTCACCATCGTAACCGATCAAACGGGAGGAACCCTAACCGTCGCTTCCCAAGATCTGAGCGCAGCCGGGCTTGGCATCGCCGATATTTCGGTGTCCTCATCGACGGCAGCAGCCGAAGCAGTTTCGGCGCTTGATTCGGCCATCGTTGTCGCCTCAGCCCGGGTTGGCGCGATCAGCGAGGCCAACGGAAAAGTGCGCGAAGAGGGTGACCAGCAGGATAAATTGATCCGCCTCGCCAATCCTAATGTGACCTCCCAGATCAGTACTGAGCTGACCGAACAGGAAGCAGCACTCCTGGCCGGCGAGGTGCGGGACACGCTTGGTGTGAAGCGGTTGGCAATTGCCAACGTCCAAAGCCAGAGCCTACTCGCGCTCATTCAAGGATAACGTCTGGCTAAGTCGGAATTCACTGATTCTCGGCGCTCGCTTGATAATAGGGCGTTCAACCGCATAATCGGCGCCGATGGTCGATCGACCGGTTGGCCGCGTTTGATCAAATCAGGACATTCGCTCGATGCGCCTCATTCGTGGCTTTGTGAATCCGCCCGCGGTTGCGCGTGGCGCAGTAGTTGCGATCGGCAATTTCGATGGCGTTCATAAAGGACATCAGGCGCTGGTCACGGTTGCTGCAGAGGCGGCTAAGAAAGTTGATGCGCCGCTAGGCGTTGTCACCTTCGAGCCGCATCCGCGCAAACTTTTTCAGAAGGATGAGTTGCCATTTCGGCTGACTCCATTGCGCGGCAAGTTGCGGCTGCTGGACGCGCTGGGAGTCGATATAGCAATCGTCTTACGTTTCGATGATGCATTTGCTGGGACTAGTGCAGACACATTTGCCGAGGATATCCTTGGTCGCAGCTTTGGCGTTCGCCACGCGGTGGTAGGCTACGATTTCGCGTTCGGCCATCGGCGCCAAGGAAATCCCCAACTCCTCGAGCGGGCGGGACGCCAGCACGGCTACCGGGTAACCGTGGTTGACCCACAATCCGACGGGCGCGAGATCTTCGCATCTGGCCGGGTGCGAGACTTCCTTGTGCAGGGCCGTCTAGCGGAAGCCACCAATGAGCTGGGCCGGTTTTGGGAAGTTGATGGCTATGTCCAACATGGCGCCGGGCGGGGTGCGTCGATAGGTTTCCCCACTGCCAACATACATTTGGAGGAAATTATTCGGCCGGCGCTCGGGGTTTACGCCGTTCGCGCGGGTCTCCGCCGGGACGACGGCGTCATCAGTTGGCATGACGGTGTTGCGAATCTCGGCCGACGGCCGACATTTGGTGGCGAAGACGTGATCCTTGAGGTTCACTTGTTTGATTTTGATCGTGACCTCTACCGCCAACGCCTGCGTGTGGCCTTTATCGACTACCTCCGTCCGGAGCTGAAGTTTGATGGCCTCGAGGCCCTAACAAGCCAGATTTCAAGCGATTGCGAGCACGCCCGGTCCTTGTTGCATGGCAAACGCGGCCAGCCCGGTTGGTTCGAACGCGACAACTTGCCGCCCGCGATAAACACAAGCGACGATCGCGGATAGACTCGGACGAAGCGAGAGGTTTGGAATGTGACGATCGCTATCAAGCAACTCGCCCATATCGGGATCCGGATTTCCGATTTAGAACGCTCGCTCGCTTTCTATCGACACTTCGGTTTTGAGCCGGTCTATGAGGATCCCAACGACGCTGTGGTGATCCTCACCGATTCTAACGGCCTCGAGATCAACTTCATCATTAACGCCGACCCATCGAGCGAGCCGCACAACATACTGATGGACGGCGACACGAAGCATCCGGGCTACACCCACGTGGCCCTCGAAATTTCGTCTTATCAGGATCTCGTGGATTATTGTGCGGCCCACGACATCGAAGTATCAAGCGGGCCGGTCGATCTTAGCGATGGCGTTTCGCTGTTCGTTCGTGATCCCGATCGCAATGTCATCGAGCTGCGCGAAAATGGGGTTCGTGTCGGTCACGCTTACGAGGGTTAGCGAATGTGATCGGCCGACCGGGGGCCATCCCAGTCGACAGTGCGGCGACGGCTTGCTAAAACCGCCGATGGTACGATGATGCTTTTGAACCGGCGACAGCTCGTGGCACGAATTAGCGGCCCGACTCTCCGCTGAGAGTCGGGCGTATTCCTCGTTGCCGTAACCCATTCGAAAGCGTTACCTCATGGCCTCCGACTATAAGTCCACGGTCTTCCTCCCGAAGACCGATTTTCCGATGAAAGCCGGCCTGCCCAAGCAGGAACCGAAAACCCTCGAACGCTGGCAGCGGATCGACCTGTGGCAACGCTTGCGTGAAGACGCGGCCGGGCGGGAATCCTTCGTTCTGCACGATGGTCCGCCTTACGCCAACGGCCATATTCATATCGGGACCGCGCTTAATAAAATCCTCAAGGACGTCGTCAATCGCACCCAGCAAATGATGGGTCGAAACGCGAACTATGTTCCCGGCTGGGATTGTCATGGACTGCCGATCGAATGGCAGATCGAACAGCGTTATCGCGATGAGGGGCGCGACAAGGACGAGGTGCCGATCCTGGAATTTCGCCAGGAATGCCGGGAGTTTGCGGAACACTGGATTGACGAGCAGCGCAAGGAATTCATTCGCCTTGGCGTTGCTGGCGATTGGAACGATCCCTACGCCACAATTCACAAGGCGTCGGAAGCCCAAATCGTTCGCGAGATCTGCGACTTCCTGATGAATGGCGGCCTATACAAAGGAGCCAAGCCGGTGATGTGGTCGGTGGTCGAGAAGACCGCGCTAGCCGAGGCCGAGATTGAATATATGGACCACACCTCGACGACGATCTCAGTGCGTTTCAAAACCTTGGATGACACGCTCGAAACCAAGGGTGCGAGTATCGTCATCTGGACCACAACGCCCTGGACAATTCCGGGAAATCGCGCGATAGCGGTCAAGCCCGACGCGGATTACGTGCGCCTGCGAGTGAATTCGGTGGGCGAAGATTCACTCGCGCGGGTGGGCGAGGAGATTATCATTGCCGCACCCCTGGTTGAAGCGGTATGCACCGAAGCGGCCATCGAGGCGCACGAGATCGTCGCGAGCTTCAAAGGTGCTGCATTGGACGGGACGCGCTGCGCACACCCCCTGCGCGGACAAGGCTACGATTTTGACGTGATCGTGCATCCGGCCGATTTCGTCGACATGGAACAGGGGACGGGGTTTGTTCACATCGCGCCGGGCCACGGCGCCGACGATTTTGAACTCGGCGCACGCCATGGCATCGAAGTGCCGCCCACGGTCGATGACGATGGTCGCTACTACGCCGAGGTACCTCTTTTTGCCGGAAAACATGTTTTCAAGGTCGACGACGATGTTGCCGGCGCACTCCGCGATGCGGACGCTCTGCTAACAAAAAATCGAATCCGCCATAGCTACCCGCATTCGTGGCGCTCGAAAGCACCCCTGATCTTCCGCAACACGCCGCAATGGTTCATCTCGATGGAGACCAACGACCTTCGCAAGAAGGCGTTGCAGGCGATCGACGATGTGCGCTGGGTGCCGGCCGCTGGCCGCAACCGCATCCACGCCATGATCGAAAACCGACCGGAGTGGGTGATCTCACGCCAGCGCGCTTGGGGCGTGCCGATTACCGTTTTTGTCGACCGGGAAAGCGGCGAACCCGTACGTGACGAAGCGGTTAACCAACGCATCGTCGAAGCCGTAAACGAGCACGGCACAGACGTGTGGTTCAGTAGCGACGGCGCTGAATTCCTCGGCGACGACTATGACATCAACGACTATGAAAAGGTCGACGACATTGTCGACGTTTGGTTCGAGTCTGGGTCCACGCACAGCTTCGTACTTGAAAACAGAAGCGATCTAAGCTGGCCCGCGGACCTCTATCTCGAGGGCTCTGATCAACATCGCGGTTGGTTCCATTCGTCGCTGCTTGAATCATGCGGAACGCGCGGCCGCGCGCCCTATGACGCAGTGCTCACCCACGGATTTGTTGTCGATGGCGAAGGTCGCAAGATGTCCAAGTCGTTGGGCAACGTTATCGCGCCGCAGAAAATCGTCGACCAGCATGGCGCCGAAATCTTGCGGCTTTGGGTGGTGAGTTCGGATTACGCCGAGGATCTGCGAATCGGGCCGGAGATTGTGCAGCGTCAGGTCGATTCCTATCGCCGGCTACGCAATACGTTGCGTTTCCTGCTCGGCAATCTTGAAGGTTTCGACGAAAGCGAGCGGTTGGATCACCACGAGCTACCGCGCCTCGAACGATGGGTGCGCCATCGCCTTTGGGTTCTGGACGGCCAGGTGCGGCGGAGCGCCTACGACTTCCGCTTCCATGAGATGTTTGCGGCGCTCTATAACTTCTGCACGGTTGATCTTTCCGCGTTCTACTTCGATATCCGAAAGGACTCGCTGTATTGTGATGCAGCGGACTCAACACGCCGCCGCGGCGCACGTACGCTGCTCGATGATCTGTTCAACACGCTCACCGCCTGGTTTGCGCCGATCCTTTGCTTCACGGCCGAGGAAGCGTGGTTGACCCGCTATCCGAGCGAGGATGGCAGCGTCCATCGGCGACTCTTCCCAGATATCCCTAGTGAGTGGCGCAACGACGATCTGGCCGCCGAATGGGAGGCCGTTCGCCGCGTTCGCCGGGTCATCACCGGTTCGCTCGAAGCTGAGCGACAAGCAAAACGGGTGGGATCGAGTCTGCAAGCGCACCCGACGGTTTATGTTGGCACGAACGATGCCGCGGTCCTGTCTGGCGTGGATCTTCCTGAGATCGCAATAACATCGGCTGCGACGCTCGTGGCGGCTGAACCGCCGAGCGATGCATTTAGGCTGGAGGATATCGGCGATGTCGGGGTGGTTGCCGGTTTGGCCGAAGGCGGCAAGTGCGAACGTTGCTGGCAGGTACTTCCTGACGTTGGCGTCAATTCCACCTACCCCGACATCTGCGGCCGCTGTGCCGATGTGGTTGCCAGTCTGAATTGATGCGCGCATATGGCGCAATCCTAGCGACTCTGGTCAGCATTGTTGATCAGGCCACGAAGTGGTGGATTGTCGATTTCTTTGCCGCGCGCCCGTCCATCGTCGAGGCAACGCCGTTTTTTAACCTCGTGCTGGTAATGAATCGAGGCGTCAGCTTCGGGTTAGTACCGATTGAGGCGACCTGGGGACCATGGATGTTTGCCGGCATCGCCGCTGTCATCGTTGTGATACTTGTCATTTGGCTCGCGCGTGCGGAGCAAACATTGTTGGCAATCGGCATCGGACTGGTGATCGGCGGCGCGATTGGCAATGTCATCGATCGGTTGCGCTACGGAGGCGTGGTTGATTTTCTCGACTTTCATCTTGGCTCTTATCACTGGCCAGCCTTCAACGTTGCGGACGCATCGATTGTTGTTGGGGTGGGGGCTTTACTCTACACCAGCTTGTTTACAAAGGACGAAAGTCCTAAGAATGATGCGTCGGCGTAATGTTTTGAGCGATTGCATAACAATCCGCCGCCGCCCCTAAATCGATGAGGAGCCTGTAAGGATGGACTGGCGAACAGTGGCCATGATGTCGTTGGCGGGTGCTTTGGTTTTGAACGCGAGCGCTTGTTCGGGTGTTCGCGATTCGTTGGGTTTTGGCAAACGCCCGCCGGACGAATTCACGGTGGTGCGAAAACCGCCGTTGGTTATTCCACCCAATTTTTCGTTGCGCCCGCCGGCCACGGCTGGTCTGGAAGAGGAAAAAACAGAGACTATCGGCAAGGCTAAACAAGCATTGTTCGGGCAATCGTCGTTGAGCGCTTCGAGCAGCGTCCCGGCGCCGCCGCCAGTTAAGTCGGTCGGCGAGCGGGCGTTGCTGACGCGAGCCGGCGCCGAGAACGCCAATCCCGGCATTCGACGGGTGATCTTGCGCGAAACGACGCTACTCGAGGAGAAAGATCGTTCTTTCACCGAACGCCTCATTTTTTGGCAAAAAGAGCAGCCGCCAAGTCAGATGGTTGATGCCAAGAAAGAGGCCGAGCGACTTCGTCAAGCCGCGGCCACCGGAAAATCGCCAACGTCGGGCCAGACGCCAAGCATTCAACGTCGCAAACGCGCGATTCTTGAAGGCATTTTCTAGGCGAAGAAACTATTCCGCGCGAAATCTCACGATCTCGTGGGTTGCGCTACCGCGGTATCACGCCAATCTACATAGCGAGAAATTTGTCCGGATCTGATGGAGTCGCGCGCGTGGGGTATCAAGCGATTAGGAACAACCTGCGGCGAGTGCTTGGCGGCCTAGCTGCGGCCGTCGTTACGGCGGTGGCGTTGTTACCGGCAAACGCAGCCGGTCTCTACGACGCCGAACACTTCGAACTTGCCAACGGCATGGAGGTGGTGGTGATTACCGACCATCGCGCCCCCGTTGTCACTCACATGATCTGGTACAAGGCGGGCGCGGCGGACGAACCCCCCGGCGAATCAGGGATCGCACATTTCCTCGAACATCTAATGTTCAAAGCGACCAAGACCGTCGCGTCGGGAGAGTTTTCCAAGGTCGTCGCCCGCAATGGTGGCCGCGAGAACGCGTTCACCTCGTTTGATTTTACCGGCTACTACCAGACGGTCGCCAGCGACCGCCTAGAGATCGTAATGCGGCTCGAAGCCGATAGGATGCGTAATGTGGTGTTCGATGAAGAATCGTTTGAGGCCGAGCGGCAGGTGGTGCTCGAGGAGCGCCGCTCACGAACCGATAACGATCCAGCTGCGCAATTCGCCGAGCAACTTTCCGCAGCGCAATACCTCAACCATCCCTACGGCACCCCTGTTATCGGCTGGGAACATGAAATCCGTGCGCTCACGATCAAAAGTGTGCGAGCTTTTTACGACGCCCATTATCGGCCCAACAACGCCGTACTGACGGTCGCGGGAGACGTTACGCCTGATGACGTCCGCCGCCTGGCCGAGAAGTATTACGGGGGTATCGCCCGCGTCGATGTGCCGGCGCGCGTGCGCCCCAAGGAGCCGCCTCAGATTGCCGCGCGGCGGCTTGATTTCAGCAATGCGCGCATCGCCCGACCCAACTTCCGGCGGACTTACCTCGCGCCGAGCACATCTGCAGGTAAGACCGAGCACGCGTTGCCACTGGTCCTGTTATCGGAAATTCTCGGTGGCGGTTCAACTAGCCGACTCTATAGGGCGCTGGTGGTTGAGCAGAAAATCGCGGCCAACAGCGGATCGTACTATTCTGCAAGTGGTCTCGATCGGTCGCGGTTCTACGTCTACGCCTCGCCATCGGAGACGCATTCGCTCGACGAGGTCGAGGCGGCGGTGGACAAGGTAATTGCGGACGTCATCGAAAATGGTGTTAGCGAAGAAGCGCTCCTCCGGGCCAAGACCGGCTTCATCGCCTCGACTATTTACGCGCGCGACAACGTCCGCAGTGCGGCCCGCATTTACGGCCGTGCGTTAACGACCGGGCGGACGGTCGAGCATGTCAAAAGTTTTCCGGAGAGAATCGAAAAAGTAACGGCCGAGGACGTTCGCCGGGCGGCCGCCTACGTCTTCGATCTCCGGCGCTCGGTAACTGGGCGACTACATCCGGAGCCAGCCTCATGAATTGGTGCGACCGTAATCGAAGCTTGATCGCGTGGCGGCACGTCTTGGCCAACACGACAATGTTTGCCCTCACGTTATTGGTAACCGTTATTGCGGCTGCGGTGCCGACGATCGCGGCGACAAAGATATCTGAGATCAAGACACCGGGTGGTTTCACCGTGTGGATGGTGCGGGAGCCGTCAATCCCAATCATTGCAATAGAGATCGCATTTCGCGGTGGCGCCGGGCTCGATCCGGTGGGCAAAGAGGGTTTAGCCCGCATGGTCTCGGCCACGCTTGATGAGGGCGCCGGCGAGCTTAATTCGCTCGCATTTCAAACCAGGCTGGAGGAACTCGCGATCGGGCTCAGCTTCGATGCGCATACAGACACATTCCGGGCGACACTTCGAACTTTGACGCGCAACCGGGTCGAAGCTTTCGAACTTCTCGCGTCGGCGCTGACCCAACCGCGTTTCGACGAGGAACCGGTCGAGCGCATACGCCGCCAGCTGCTGGCCGACCTCAAGCGCCGGACACAGGATCCCGATGACATCGCCGCTCGGGCGTGGTTTGCGAAGGCGTTTCCCGAACACCCCTACGGCCGATCGAGCCGCGGATACCTGGAAACCATCGCTGCGATCACAGCCGATGATCTAAAGAATTTTGTGCGGACGCGTTTTGCCAGGGACAATCTGGTGATTGGCGTCGTCGGCGATGTTGCCGAAGATGAAATTGTGCAACTCATTGATCGCGCCCTGGGGGGGTTGCCGGCCACCGCGAGCCCATGGACGCTCCCTGAAATCACGTTGCCGACACCCGGCTCGCTGACGATTATCAAACGCGACATACCCCAAAGTGTCGTCATCGTTGGGATGAATGGTCCCAAACGGGATCATCGGGATTGGTACACCACCTACCTCATGAACTACGTTCTCGGCGGTGGTGGCTTCACCTCGCGGCTCTATCAGGAGGTGCGGGAAAAAAGGGGTTTGGCGTATTCCGTTTACAGCTACCTCAATCCCTATCGTCACGCGGGTCTGGTCCTGGGTGGGCTCGGCACTGCGAACGCGCGGGTTGCTGAATCAGTTAAGCTCTATAAGAGTGAAATCGCACGCATGGCCGAGCACGCTATTAGCCAGAAAGAACTCGTGGACGCGAAAACGTTCCTCAACGGGTCCTTCCCGCTTCGCCTCGACAGCAACGGCAAAATCGCGGGTATTATCGTCGCGATGCAGCTTCAAGGGCTGGGCGTGGACTATATCGAAAAGCGCGCCGGCCTGATCGACGCGGTTACAGTCGAGGGCGTGCGTGAGGTCGCGCGCCGCTATATGCGCGAAGAGGATCTGATTATCGTTGTAGTAGGCAGTCCGGAGGGGTTGGTGGAAGACGACGGCAGCTAGGGTCATCGATCGAGAGCCTAAAACCCGAGGGTTTACAATAAAACTGGGCAGATCAACGCGGCACGCGTTCGTCACCGCATCTGTCTCTAGCACCTGCGTCGGTGGAGTGTTAATTTCTCGTCGCACAAACTCATGGCCATCGACCCCGCTTCGCTCCCCTATCAACAGGACATCACCGGTTGTTTGTCGACCAAGATCGGTGATGTGGGACTTTCACCGTCGCAGTTGGACGCGTTGTGCGATGAGGCATCTGGTGCCTTGGCGAGCGTCAAATCCGGCCTCGCCGCAGGGCGATTCCGCGGCATCGCCCAAGCCAACGAGGCGAGCGATCTTGCCGGCTTGTCAGTGATCTCCGAGCATTTCGCGCAAAAGTTTGATGATCTGGTGGTCGTTGCAACCGGTGGTTCAAACTTGGGTGCGACCGCTATTTCTACATTGCTGGACCCCTATCGAACCTCGCGCCGAGTGCATTTTCTCGACAATCTCGATGCCCACACCTTTGCCGCCCTGCTTGCGGGGCTCGATCTGACGCGGACTGGGTTTTTTGCGATCTCTAAATCGGGATCGACGATGGAAGTCCTGGCTCAAATACTGGTTTGCATTGATGCGTTGAGCGGTGTCGTCGATGAAACCCTTTTAGCCCAGCACGTTCTAGTCGTTAGCGAACCGGGGGACAGCCCGTTACGGCAGATTGCACAACGCTACGGGTTCGAAACCCTCGACCACGACCCCGATATCGGCGGACGTTATTCGGTACTTTCGCTGGTTGGTATGCTTCCCACCTTGTTCATTGGGCTTGATGCCGGGAAAGTTCGTGAAGGTGCGAATTTGATACTAAACGCGTCACTTACCGTGACCGACGCGCGCCAATCGGCGCCCGCTCTGGGGGCCGCACTGGCCGTCGGCATGCACCGGCATCTTGGCGTTGATATCAATGTTTTCATGCCCTACAGCAATCGTCTGGTGCAATTCTCCCGGTGGTATTCGCAATTGTGGGCGGAGAGCTTGGGTAAGGGCGGCGTCGGGCTAACACCCTTGCGCGCCAGCGGTCCGGTCGATCAGCACAGCCTCTTGCAACTATTCCTCGACGGACCCAACGACAAACTGTTCACCCTGCTCGGCTGCCGCGGCGATGGTGGCGGCGCGACGATACGGCGCAACGGACTGGCGATCGACAAGATCGACTATCTCGAAGGGCGAACCATCGCTGAGGTGGTTGAAGCATCGTATCGGGCGACGGCTGAGACCCTCGTAAATCGAGGGCGCCCAACGCGCCTGATCGACGTTAATGATCTGAACGAGCAGACACTGGGCGCCTTGTTCATGCATTTCATGCTCGAAACGGTGCTGGCCGCGGACCTCCTCGGTGTGAATCCGTTTGACCAGCCGGCAGTCGATGACGGCAAAGTGCTGGCCCGTGGATATCTTGAGCAATTGGCTTAAACAAGACCAAATCTGATGCAGGCGTAACGTGAAGATCCGCCTCCTCCCGGACACCGTTATCAACCGCATCGCAGCCGGCGAGGTGGTCGAACGTCCGGCGAGCGTCGTTAAGGAGTTGGTCGAAAATGCGATTGATGCCGATGCTACGCGCATTGACGTCGTTGCCACCGAAGGCGGACGTGATCTGATCTCGGTGAGCGACAATGGCAATGGCATGACGGCCGATGAGCTCGCGCTGGCGGTTGACCGGCACGCCACCTCTAAACTGCCCGACGACGATCTGCTCGCTATTGCATATCTCGGTTTCCGCGGTGAGGCCTTGCCCTCGATCGGGGCGGTGAGTCGCCTTGACATCTTTAGCCGCACGCACGACTCCGACGGCGGCTGGCACATCGATGTTGATGCCGGTATGAAATCCATCGTCCGGCCCAAGGCTGGCGAGGCGGGCACCCGTATCGAAGTCCGCGATCTCTTCTACGCGACGCCGGCGCGGCTTAAGTTCCTGAAAACCGTGCGCACCGAATTCGGCCATATCACTGAGATTCTGAGGCGGCTCGCCATGGCCCATCCGGGTATTGCGCTGACCTTGTCGGACGAAACTCGAACGCCGCTTCGCGTTGCCGTAAGCCAAGACGACCTGCTGTCGGCCCGGCGCGAAACCTTGCAGCAACTCCTCGGCCGCGACTTCGTCGAAAACGCCATTGCCATTGAAGCGGTGCGTGAAGAGATGCATCTAACCGGTTTCGCCGGGCTCCCGACCTTCAATCGCGGCACGGCGCAGATGCAATATTTATTCGTCAACGGACGACCGGTCCGCGATCGGCTACTCCATGGTGCGGTTCGCGGCGCCTATCAGGATCTTCTCGCGAGGGATCGTCACCCGGTTGTGGTCCTGTTTGTTGAATTACCCGGCCGCTTGGTCGATGTGAACGTTCATCCGACCAAAGCGGAGGTGCGGTTTCGCGATCCCGGCGCTGTTCGCGGGCTTATCGTGTCGGCGTTGAAACATGGATTGGCTGAAGCCGGCCACCGGGCCTCGACGACCGGCGCAACACTGGCGCTGGGCGCGATGCGCCGCCATGGCGGGGGGACGTTGCAACAACCCAATCTTGCCTACGATCGAAACGACGCCGCCCAGGGCGGAGGTTTGCGTGAGATGGCGGCCACCTTTCAGGCGCCGGAGGGCATGGCCGAGGCAATGCTGGCCGCCACTGATCGTCCCGCGGCTCGGGTCGAAACCGACGCCGGCAGCAGCAATGCCGCGGCCTATCCGTTAGGTGCGGCGCGCGGCCAACTTCATGCAACCTATATCGTGTCGCAAACCGAGGACGGCATCGTCATCGTCGACCAGCACGCGGCCCACGAGCGATTAGTCTACGAGCGAGTTAAAGCGGCACTGGCGTCGCGCGGCGTCGCCCGTCAAGGCTTGTTGCTGCCAGAAGTGATTGAACTCGATGAACAAGATGTTGTGCGTCTGACCGAACGAACGGCTGAGTTTGCCGAGCTTGGTCTCGCACTTGAGGCGTTTGGCCCAGGCGCGGTGTTGGTGCGTGAAGTACCAGCCTTACTGGGCGATGTAGATATCAAGGGACTGATCCGTGATCTGGCCGACGACGTTCGCGAACTTGGAAGCGCGCTGACGTTGAAGGATCGGCTCGATTCTGTGTGCAGCACGATGGCGTGTCACGGCAGCGTTCGCGCCGGGCGCGCGCTCAATGTCGATGAGATGAATGCTTTGTTGCGCGAAATGGAGCGCACGCCGCATGCCGGCCAGTGCAACCACGGCCGCCCGACCTATATCGAACTCCAACTCACCGATATCGAACGCCTGTTCGGGCGCCGCTGACAAGTTGGATTTTCTCTGCTTGGGTCAGCCACCCTCCCACGCAAAGATCAATATCCGCGTGTCCCCGTAGCGGCGTTCCTTGAGGAGCGAAAATTGTTCGGGCGGATTGATCGTTTCACGATCGCTGGCCTCCGCGACCGCGATCGCCCCAGGCGCCAGCCAACCATCTCGGGCAAAGGCAGACAACGCGGGCTGCAACAGGCCTTGGTCGTAAGGAGGGTCAAAGAAAATCAGTTGACACCCGCCGGCTGCGCTTGGTGGCAGGAGCCCGGGGCGGCAGGCGTCGCGCCGCAGCGCCGTCACACGATCCTGTTCTTCGATCAATGTGGCATTGGCCCGGATCGTTGCAATAGCTCGGGGGTTTGTGTCGATGAAGATGGCATGGGCGGCACCGCGCGATATTGCTTCTAAACCGAACGCACCGGTCCCGGCAAACACGTCGGCGATGCAGATGTCGGTAACATCGTGTGCTGCTTTGCCGTGGTGCAACAGATCGAATACGGCCTCGCGGACGCGATCGTTGGTCGGCCGCACCTGCCAACCATGCGGCGTCTTGAGCCTGCGGCCGCGATGTTTACCGGCGATGATCCGCATCGCGCTTACGCTGCTCGCGCAGCTGTTTTCCGAAAGCTTTGCTAAGAACTTTG
>CAUZWH010000041.1:0-12915 GCA_963583675.1 Alphaproteobacteria bacterium | reverse complement strand
TCCAACCAAGCACAGGATGGGGCCACGGAGTTTGTCAGCACGCTGTTGTACGGCGAGGTATTCGAGGATGCGTTCTTTGACCTTCTCAAGACCATAATGATCGGTGTCGAGCACGGATTCGGCATGGTCGATGTCTTTGTTGACCTTCTTCTTCTTTTTCCATGGGATCGACAACATCCAATCGAGATAGTTGCGCACCACGGTAGCTTCGGCTGACATCGGGCTCATATTGCGGAGCTTCTTGAGCTCCGCGGTCGCTTTCTCACGCGCTTCCTTGGTCAGACGGGTCTTCTTGATTTTGTCTTCAAGCTCCTGCAATTCATCTCGGCCATCCTCGGCTTCGCCGAGTTCCTTCTGAATCGCCTTGAGCTGTTCGTTCAAATAATACTCTCGCTGGGTCTTCTCCATCTGACGCTTGACGCGCCCACGGATACGTTTTTCGACCTGCAGGACGCCAATCTCGGCTTCCATCAGCGAATAAACTTTCTCGAGACGTTCAACCACACCGTAGATCTCGAGCAGCTCCTGCTTTTCCGAAACGTTTAGCACCAGATGCGATGCGACCGTATCGGCGAGCTTGCTGGGATCCTCGATCTGATTGAGCGAAACCATTACCTCAGGCGGGATCTTCTTGTTCAACTTCACGTATTGCTCGAACTGCGATACCACCGTGCGCACCAAGGCCGGCGCATCGGGCGAATCCGCATCATCTTCGGGGACGATTTCGGCCACAGCCTGGAAGAAATTCGCATTCTCCACAAACGACGAGATCAAGGCGCGCCGACCACCTTCAACCAATACTTTGACGGTCCCGTCCGGCAATTTCAGGAGTTGGAGCACCGTGCTTACGGTTCCGATCCGATAAATATCGTCGGCCGAGGGATCGTCCTGGCTTGCATCCTTCTGCGCGACGAGCAGGATTTGCTTGTCGTCAGCCATCACGTCCTCAAGGGCGCGAACGGATTTCTCTCGACCCACGAACAGCGGGACGATCATGTGCGGGAACACCACGATGTCGCGTAGCGGAAGGATTGGGTAATCGTGCGTGTCAGCTTGTTCAGTCATTCGTTCGTCACCGTTTCGTGCGTCGTTGGGTTTCGCGTCGGGCGGCTTTATCACCAGCGCGATCGTAGCTGCTTAATCACTCTGAGACTACAAGCCCCAGGTTAGATGTGGCTCACGTTACGCATGATTCAAGTGTGTCGTCGCCCCCACGCTTGGGAAGATGGGGCAGCAATTAGGCCGGTGTCCCGACGTCTTCGCGACGATCACTATATATATAGAGTGGTTTGGCGCGGCCCTCGACGACCTCGCTATTGATAACAACCTCCTCGACCTGATCGAGCGAAGGAAGTTCAAACATCGAATCGAGCAAATTGCTCTCAAGAATCGAGCGCAAACCACGTGCGCCAGTTTTGCGCGCAATTGCTCGTTTCGCGATTGCGCCGAGCGCGTCCTCGGAGAACGTCAGGTTCACGTCCTCCATTTCGAACAGGCGTTGATACTGCTTAACCAGAGCATTCTTCGGCTTGGTAAGAATTTCGACGAGGGCTTCTTCGTCGAGATCGGTCAGCGTTGCCAACACCGGTAAGCGGCCCACAAATTCGGGAATTAGACCAAAGCGCAGGAGATCCTCGGGCTCAACTCCCATCAGGATCGCGCCAGTTGCACGCTCGTCTTGGGCGCGCACATCGGCACCGAAGCCTATTGAGGTACCCCGGCCGCGGGCCGAGATAATCTTTTCGAGACCGGAGAACGCTCCGCCGCATATGAACAGAATATTTGTGGTATCGACCTGGAGAAACTCTTGCTGGGGATGCTTACGACCCCCTTGCGGCGGCACCGAGGCGACCGTGCCTTCCATAATCTTGAGCAATGCCTGCTGGACGCCCTCGCCTGATACATCACGAGTGATTGACGGGTTGTCCGATTTGCGGCTGATTTTGTCGACCTCATCGATATAGACGATGCCGCGCTGCGCGCGCTCGACGTTGTAGTCCGCCGCCTGAAGCAGCTTGAGAATGATGTTCTCGACATCTTCGCCGACGTAGCCTGCTTCAGTTAACGTCGTCGCATCGGCCATCGTAAATGGCACATCGAGAATTCGCGCTAGCGTCTGCGCAAGCAGCGTTTTGCCGCAACCGGTCGGGCCGATCAGCAGGATGTTGGATTTAGCGAGCTCGACGTCGTTGTTTTTGGCGCTGTGATTGAGCCGCTTGTAGTGATTGTGAACCGCTACCGACAAAACCCGCTTGGCGTGGTCCTGGCCGATCACGTAATCATCGAGCACGGTACAGATATCGCCGGGCGTGGGGACACCATCGCGCGTCTTAACCAACGCGCTTTTGTGCTCTTCACGGATGATGTCCATGCACAGTTCGACGCACTCATCGCAAATAAACACTGTCGGGCCGGCGATGAGCTTACGAACTTCGTGCTGGCTTTTGCCGCAGAAGGAACAATACAGCGTGTTTTTCGAGTCGCTGCCAGCGGACTTGGTCATCAAAACCCCTCAGGCGCTACAACCGGGTCATGTTAAACGCGGACGCCAACACCACACAACCTATATATTGGCGCCAAAGCAAAGCGGGTACCTTTATCTGGTATCCCCACCGGTATTTGATCCGGTTCAGGCTTCTCCCAAACACACGGGAGAAGACTGTCGGTTAAGGTTTAACTAACTACGGCGCCACCAGACGATCAGTAACGACCGTCACTTCGACGGCTCTTCGACCTCGTCCTCATCCTCGGGCGTCGGGCGCTTGTTAACGACGTCATCAATGAGTCCGAAATCCTTAGCATTTTCCGCGGTCATAAAGAAATCGCGATCGAGATGGTTCTCTATCTCTTCGAGCTTCTTTCCGGTGTGCGCGACGTAAATATCGTTGAGGCGGGCGCGCAGCGAAAGAATCTCGCGCGCGTGGATTTCTATGTCCGCAGCCTGACCCTGAAAACCCCCGGAAGGTTGGTGCATCATGATACGCGCATTGGGCAGCGCGAAGCGTAGGCCCGGCGCGCCGGCGCACAGCAACAACGACCCCATCGATGCAGCCTGTCCGATGCACAGCGTCGAAATACGCGGGCGGACATATTGCATGGTGTCGTATATCGCAAGGCCTGAGGAAACGATGCCACCCGGAGAGTTGATGTAGAAAGAAATATCCTTTTGCGGGTTCTCAGCTTCCAGGAACAGCAGTTGCGCGGTGACCAAGCTCGCGACCATATCGTCGACCGGCCCGGTCAGAAAGATGATGCGCTCCTTAAGAAGGCGCGAGTAAATATCGTACGCACGCTCGCCCCGGTTGGTCTGCTCAACAACCATCGGCACAAGATTCTGCATCCGCTCATTCATCGTTTGTATTCCCGCACTTCATGTTTTGAGATTTAGGTGTCCTCGGTGTTCGCTTTGCCGCTGTCATCATCTTTCTTTTTGGTAGCCTTCTTTTTAGTACTTTTGGCGGCACCGGCAGACTTTCCGGCAGCTTTTTTCTTTGGCTTGGCTTTCTTTTTCGTGGCGTCGCCATCCGAATCAGAATCGGATTCTGCTCCCTCCTGTTCCGGATCTTGCATCAATTCGTCACGGGTGACTGAACGTTCGCTAACCGACGCCAATTCGAGGATGAAATCGACCACCTTATCTTCAAACAGCGGTGCCTTGAGCTGCGCCATGGCTTGAGGGTTGCTTTGATAGAATTCGATCACTTGCCGTTCGCGTCCGGGGTAGCGGCGCGCATTCTCCGTCAGCGCTCGGCTTACCTCATCGTCGTTGACAATAATATTGTTGGTCTCACCAACGCGGCCAAGTAAAAGACCGAGCCGAATCCGTCGCTCAGCGATCGGGCGATATTCTTCGCGAAGTTCTTCCTCGCTTTTGTCTTTATCCTCTTCCTCAAGCTCGTTGCGTTCGCCGAGCGAACGAAATTGTTCGAGGATCGCTTCAAGCTCCTGGTCGACCATCCCTTCGGGCACGCCAAAATTCTGCGCCTCTGAAAGCGAGTCGAGGAGACCGCGCTTCAGGCGATCGCGTGCAATATCGGCATACTCCTTCGCGATCTGACCCTTCACCGCATCTTTTAGCGCGGCCAGATCTTCCAGACCCATGCGCTTGGCCAATTCATCGTCAATCGGGGCCGATTTGGCGACCCGCACTTCCTTGACTTCGACAGCAAAGACCGCCGCTTTCGATGCCAGGTCGGCCGCGGAGTAATCCTCGGGGAAGGTAATGTCGACGTTCTTTTTATCACCGGCCTTGGTGCCTACAAGTTGCTCTTCAAAGCCCGGAATGAAGCGACCGCCGCCGAGCTCCAGAAGGTGCCCCTCGGCTGCACCACCTTCGAATTCTTCACCATCGATGGTGCCTTTGAAATCGATCAGTACGGCATCTTTGTCGCCGGCAGCTGCGTCGCCCGCAACGGTTTCGAACGTCTTCTGCTGCTCGGCCATGCGCTCAAGCGCTTCTTCGACCTCTTCGTCGCCGGCACTAAGGACCAACCGTTCGAGCTCGATAGCTCCGAAGTCCGGCATCTCGATCGCCGGCATGATCTCAACCGCCATCGTGTATTCGAGATCGGACCCCTCTTCGAACTTAGTAACTTCGATCTTCGGCTGTAACGCAGGCGTGAGCGAGTTATCCTGGATCGCCTGCTGGCTGCTCGCGGTTACGGCCTCCTCCAGCACTTCACCCATAACCGATTTTCCGAACCGCTTACGAAGCAGCGAAACCGGAACCTTTCCGGGTCGAAAGCCGGGCAGCGTAATGGTCTTGCCAAGATCGTTCAGCTTGGCCGTTACCTTGTCCTCAATGTCCTCAGCGCCGACAACGATCTTGTACTCGCGCTTGAGCTCTTCGGAACTGGTTTCTGTTATCTGCATGGTTTGAGCTCTGCTTGGCTAATTTGGGAGACCAGGATTTGGGCTTCGACGGGATTCGCTGAGGTCGGAGTGGGGGTGAGGCGACTTGTCGGTACGCGATTCTGCCTAACGCGATTCAAATTATCTTACGCGATCAAAATAGTGTGCTGGTGCGGGCGGAGGGATTTGAACCCCCACGACTTTCGTCACAAGATCCTAAATCTTGCGTGTCTACCAGTTCCACCACGCCCGCGTAGGACATAGATGCAAGCGCAACGCGCCTGCGGTGCAACATAACATAGCTCCTTCTTTCACAACGACAACAGAGCGAGGCGATCCTCTCGACGCGCCGTAGACCAAAGCTTTGACCTCAGGTCAAGCCATTACTCACAGCACGAGAAACTAGCGACCCAAGCAGGCCGATGCACAGGCATCGAGAACCGCGTCAGCGTCTATCCGATAGGTCCTATATAGATCAACAACATCGCCGGATTGACCGAAATGATCGACCCCGAGTGGGTACACGCGGTGCCTTGCAACCGACCCAAGCCACGACAGGGTCGCCGGGTGCGCATCAACCACCGTTACAAGGGCTGCGTCTGGTGATAACGCACCCAACAATGTTTCAATCTGGGCCGCCGGCGGATTCTCGCCGCGCGAACGGGCTTGTGACGTCTGCGTCCAGTTTTGGTGCAAACGGTCCGGCGACGGCAGCGCCAACAGCCCGGCCCCTGGCATATCTTCAAGGATTTGACGGTGCGCTTCGGCCGCTTCGCTGGCGACGACGCCTGAATATGCGATCGCGACCTCGGCCTCGGCGCCGGGCGCGTGTTGCCAATAGCCGCCCGCGAGAATGTCGGCAGCTAAGGGAGGCGTCATTTCGCGTTCCGGTTGGTCAATCGATCGGGTCGAAAGGCGCAGATATACCGACCCGCCATTGTCCTGCTGCATATAGTCGAATCCCCAGCGCATGATGACGGCCAGTTCATCGATGAATGCTGGATCGAACGACATCAATTTATCTTGGCCAAGGCCGATCAGCGTCGTTGAAATCGATTGGTGCGCGCCACCTTCGGGCGCCAGCGACAGCCCTGAGGGTGTGGCTACCAACATAAAGCGCGCATCCTGATAGGTGGCGTAGTTGAGCGCGTCGAGACCACGCATGATGAACGGATCGTAGAGCGTGCCGACCGGCAGCAACCGCGCACCAAAAATCGGGCCCGCCAGACCGAGCGCCGCTAAGGCCAGAAACAGATTGTTCTCGGCGATACCGAGCTCGATATGCTGGCCCGCCCGAGACATATTCCAGCGCTGCGCCGAGACGACCTTTTCTTCTTTGAAGACATCTTCACGATCGTGACGATCGAATATTCCGCGGCGGTTAACCCAAGAACCGAGATTGGTCGACACCGTGACATCGGGTGATGTCGTGACGATGCGTTGCGCTAATTCGGTATCGTCGCGTCCGATATCGCTGAGAATTCGCCCAAACGCCTCTTGAGTTGAGGCATGCGGCGCGCTCGCCAACGGGAACACTGCGGGCACGTGGATCTTCTCGGTTTCGTAATTGCGCGTACTCGCCTGCGCGAAAGGCACCGCCTCAAGAAACGCGCGTAGCTCGTCTTCCGGAAGATTGAGACCGGCAAATGGCTCCCACTCCTGGCCGTCGGCAATGCCCTGAGCGGCCTTGAAGTCGTCCATCTGATCGGGGTTCATGAGCCCCGAGTGATTGTCTTTATGGCCCGCAAACGGCAAGCCCCAACCTTTGATCGTGTAGGCGATGAAGCAGTGCGGTAAATCGCTCTCAACGCTCTGAAAAGCTTCAAGGATTGACTCGAGATCGTGCCCGGCAAGGTTGGTCATTAGGAGTTGGAGCGCATCGTCGTCGTGATCGTCGAGCAGTTCTTTAATGCCGGCGGTATCGCCGAGATCCCGTGTGAGATGCTCGCGCCATCCGGGTCCGCCCTTGTAGACGAGGGCCGAATATAAGGAGTTCGGACAATCGTCGATCCACTGGCGCAGCGCGTCCCCACCCGCCTTCGCGAACGCACTGTGGAGTTTCTTGCCATACTTGAGCGTAATCACCTCCCAGCCTGTGGTTCGAAATATGTCGTCCACGCGGGAGAACAAATGGTCTGTGATCACGCTATCGAGGCTTTGGCGGTTGTAATCGATGACCCACCACAGGTTGCGCACATCGTGCTTCCAGCCCTCGAGCAATGCCTCGAACACGTTGCCCTCATCGAGCTCGGCATCGCCCATCAAGGCGACCATACGGCCCGGCGGCTCGTTATCGGGGATGAGTGATTTGAAGCGAAGGTAATCCTGGGTCAACGACGCAAACGTCGTCATGCCGACTCCCATCCCAACCGACCCGGTGGAGAAATCGACGTCATCGGAGTCTTTGGTACGCGATGGGTAGGATTGCGCGCCACCAAGCGCGCGGAACAGTTCCAACTTTTCGCGGCTTTGGCCCCCGAACAGATATTGGATCGCGTGATAGCCAGGACTCGCATGCGGCTTGACGGCGACCCGATCGCGCGGTGTGAGAACGTGGAAATAGAGCGCGGTCATCAATGACACCAACGATGAACTCGATGCTTGATGGCCGCCTACCTTGAGACCGTCTCGATTGGGTCGAATGTGGTTGGCGTTGTGGATCATCCACGACGAAAGCCACAGCACCTTGCGCTGTAGTTCGGTGAGGATCTCCAGATCTCGCGCGCTAACGGCATTGCCTGCCCGCGAGCCCTTCTTGCGGGGACCTGAAGCCCTGCTTTGTTTTGCTTCTGCCTGTGCCATGCCCTTACCTATCGCGCCGCGCGGCATACTGCAAACCCGCATCCGCCGCCTTTAGATGGTCGCGATCGACGTTAACGAGGCTCGATCAGCGCACGGACGGCGGGGGCTGCTGCGATCACCCCGGCACCCCGATAATCCTCGTGGTTAGTCTCTATTTTATCCAACGGATAGAGGTAGTTAACCATAATGCCATAGGACCGCTGCATGCCGGTCGGGGTGCGGTTTGCCTGCCAATTAAGCCGCTCGAGACGCGCACCATTTGTGAGGTGGAAGTGAGCCACCGGATCGCGCGCGCGGGGACCGCGTTTTTCAACCAGAAAATAGGTCGCACACAAGCGAAATAGTGGATTTTGCAGCGCATTGCTCAGCGTCTCATCATCGAGCCAATCTTTGTTTGTAAGAGCCGTCTTAAGATCGACCTCGACCGGGTCAACCGCCATTGCCTGAGCAAGTGCATCACGCTCCCCGTCAATCAGCTCGACTTCTCCGCGGTCTAATCGATTATCGAGCCAAATCCGAAATCCCGGCACCGGTGACAGCGTCGAAAACGTTTTCACATTGGGCAGGTTGCGGACAATATCCTCGACCACCCGTTTGATAAGAAAGTCACCGAAATTGACCCCAGCAAGACCGCGTTGGGCGTTTGAGATCGAGTAGAAAATCGCGGTATCAACGGCTGTTGGATCGTCGGCAGGCGCACGTTCGTCGAGCAGCGCTTGGATGTTGCCGGCGATTCCGTTGACCAGAGCGACTTCAATAAAAATCAACGGCTCATCAGGCATCCGCGGATGGAAAAATGCATAACATCGGCGATCTGAATCGAGCCGATTCTTAAGATCTTCCCACGAGCGAATCTCATGCACGGCCTCGTAAGCCATGAGTTTTTCCAAGAGCTGCGCCGACGCGCCCCAACCGATGCGCCGCAGTTCGAGAAAGCCGATGTCAAACCAGGCGACGAGAAGATCCTTGAGATCGCGTTCGACTGAAGCCAAGACCGGATCGCTTTTGCCGAGACGCATAAGGTCGGCCCGCATATCAACCAGGAATTTGACACCCTCGGGAAGCGCGTTGAATTGCGTGAGGAGTCGGACCCGGGGCGCAATCAAAGCGAGCCTAAGCGTATCTTCGGCAGCATTGAGCGGCTCACCGTCGGCCGCACTTACCACCGATGCCGCGAGATCACGCATCGCCACTTGATCAATCCCATAGTCGCTGGCCAACAGATGCAGGAAACGCTCGCGCCCGGTGTCGCTAAGCAACAGATAACTTTGCCCGAGCCCGGCCGCCCGGCGGCGGGCCGACACCTCGCCGCCGCGACCGGCGAGACAGGATTCGATCTGGCTCCGCACACGATCGAGATCTTCATCCGACAGATCCGGGTGGAGGTCTTCAATCGAGCCATCCGCCTTTCCGCGAGCCAACCCACGCCACACCCTGACAAGACGTTTTAGTGTTCGATCGACCAGGCTACCCGCTACTTCATCACTCATCGCCGTCACTCGATTTCATCGCGCAGGAGCCGCAGCGCGTCAGGAATGTGCTCAACAATGTCCTCGGCGATGAGGCCCGGCCCGAAGGCGGCGCCAGCTACGCCGTGCAACCAAGCGCCAGCCGACGCTGCCTCGAATGCCGGCATCCCTTGCGCGATCAAACCCGTAATGAGTCCGGCAAGGACATCGCCCGATCCCGCGGTCGCTAATTCCGGCGGCGCGCTGGTGTTGATCGATGCGCGCCCATCGGGCGATGCGACAACAGTATCGGGACCTTTGTACAATACCGTTGCCCCACTGGTCTTCGCGGCCGCGCGGGCGCGGCTGAGTTTGCTGCCGCCGTTGGTGTCTGGAAACAGCCGTCGAAATTCACCCTCGTGTGGCGTTAGGACACAAGCACCTTTGATCGCGTCGAACAGGGAGTTCGGATTTTCCTCGAATGCTGTCAAGGCGTCCGCGTCAAGTACAACGCTCTTGTCGAGCGCCAAAGCGCTAAGCACGTTGTCGCGGGTTGACTGGTCGACGCCGTTAGCCGGACCCAGCAACACCACATTGCGGCGCGGATCTCGCAATATTTCGACCAGCTCTTCGCTGCCATCGAAGCTCATACACATTACCGAGGTTAGCTGTGCGGCGTTCACCAGCAATGCAGCCGGGGGGCACGCAACCGTGACCAAGCCCGCGCCTGCGCGCAATGCCGCCCGGGATGCGAGCCGTGCGGCACCGGTGCGGTTGATCGACCCACTGACGACGATCGCATAGCCGCGGCTATATTTATGACTGGCAGCGCGTGGCCATGGAAATGCATCCTGCCAGAGCCCGGGGCCGTTCTCGAAAGTTCGCGGCGCGATCGATTCAAGAACGCCAAGCGGCGTCCCAATGTCGACGGTGATTACCTCGCCCACTAGCTCACGGCCTGGCATCAATACATGACCTGGTTTGCGCAGAAAAAACGTTACCGTGAGATCAGCTTGCGCAGCCGTACCCAGCACCGCCCCGCTATCTCCATGCACACCGCTCGGCACGTCGATCGCTACCACCGGTACATCGCGCTCGCTGACCGCCACGATTGTGGATGCAGCCAGACCCTCCAGGGGTCGGGATAGTCCGGCGCCGAAGATGCCATCGACAATCAGATCCGCGTTTGCCACGACGCCGGGCTCGAGTCCGACCACCTTCCCCTGCCATCGCGCAGCCATCGTCGCGGCATCATCGCTTAGGCGTTCCGGCGCACCCAGTAGTGCAACAGTTGTTTTGAAACCGGCCTGATCGAGATAACGCGCCGCGACAAAGCCGTCGCCGCCATTATTCCCAGGCCCGCAAAGGATGACCGCGTCGCCCGCACCCCAGCGCTCGATAATCGCCTCAGCCAACCCGCGGCCAGCATTTTCCATTAGGGTTTCACCGCTAACCCCAGCCGCGACCGCGCCGGCATCGGCGGCGTACATCTCATCGACGCTCAGAAGCGCCAGGTCGATAGGCTCGTTCATATTTTGCGACTTGTTCCGCAACGTGACTCGGCCAAATTCGATCGGGCGACGGCGAGTGCAGCGCGCAGTCCGTTTGCTATCGCCGAACACCGCGATACAACGCGATCCAATGCGGGGCCGCAAAGCGGTAGGTTTCGCCGTCATAGCCAGTTTCGAACGTCCGCCGTATCTCTGGCCTATCGATGCTTGCTACGTCGATTTCGAGGAAAGTTCGTGCAGCAACACGATCACGGAACTCCTCGAAGCCTGCGAATTCGGACATGGTCTCATAGGTGTAGGTGGCGCAGGCCGCGAAATCTTGGTCAGCAACCCGCACCAACGCCTCGCGCGCAAGACGACGCACCTCTGTTTCATCGTGAAACGGCTTTATCAGTTGGAAATAGGTGCCGTTCACTTCGGGCTCGAGTACGAACATGAACCCGGATTCCGACTTGAGAACGCGTTCGGCTTCGCGCAGCGCCGTATCCATCTCGGTACCCGGCACGTGGTGTAGCGACCGCGAAAATACGACACCGTCCATCGTCGCCGTCTCAACTGGAATCGATTGGGCCGGCGCATCGAGAAAGGTTACGCCCGGCACCGGATCGGCGGCCGCGTTGAGCGCAGCCTGCTTCGGATCGGGCTCGATCGCCACGACCGTCGCACCGCGCTCGGCCATCGCCTTCGATAAAGCGCCGGGCCCGCAGCCGACGTCGACAAGCTTTAGCCCGTCAACGTTGAGCAATGCATCGATCGCCTCGATGTCAGCTGTGACGTCGAGATGTTGGGGTTGTTGTTCAGGCATCGTTTTCACTCAGTAAAGGAGGACGCTGTTTGTGCCAAGGGCACGCGGTTTCGTACGCCCGTGCAGCACGGAGAACAAGATCGTCGCGGCGTAGGCCGCCAACGATCTGAAGACCAACGGGAAGACCGGATTCTGTGAACCCGCAGGGCACGCTCGCGGCAGGCTGCTTGGTCATGTTGAAGGGATAGGTGAACGGCGTCCAAGTCTTCCAATCGTCAGAATCCATTTCCGGCGGCACCAGCATACCGACCGGGAACGGCGGCACCGCGAGGGTTGGTGTCAGCAGAAGGTCGTAGTTCTGATGAAACGCACTCATGTGCTGAGCGAGCGTCTGACGTGCGGCCCGCGCAGCGAGGAAATCGAGCGCCGAGATCCCCTGCCCCCGCTTCCCGGTTTCGACAAGACCTTCTTCAATAAGCTTTAGCTGCTCTTCATCGAATACCCGCAGCGCATTGGCAGCACCGGTCCGCCAGAAAATTTCGAATGTGGGCGTCGGATCTTCGAATACGGTCTCAACGAGTTCGACCGTTGCCCCCAAGTCCTCAAATTTTTCCGCGGCGGCCGCAACAATTTCAGCGACTTCGGGGTCAACGTCGGCGTAACCCAGCGTCGGGCTGAACGCAACTTTCAGCCCTTTGATGCCATCATCGAGGATTGCAGGGTAGTCGACGCGATCGTCGCTGAGTGACAACCAATCACGTATATCGATGCCCTTGATCGCCATCAGCAACAGCGCAACATCGCCAACAGTACGCGCCATCGGGCAAACATTGGCCAGTGATCCGAACGGGCTGACCGGATAGAGCGGCACCCGTCCGTGGGTTGCTTTGAGGCCAACGAGATTGGTGAAACTGGTCGGAATTCGGATCGATCCGCCGCCATCGGTGCCTAGCGCCAAAGGAGAGATTCCAGTCGACACGGAGGCTGCGGCGCCGCCGCTCGAACCGCCGGGGGTCAAATCCAGGTTCCAGGGGTTGCGGGTGATACCGAAGCGCGGACTATCGGTAACACCTTTCCAGCCAAATTCCGGCGTGTTTGTCTTTCCGAGAATAACTGCGTTGTGGTCGCGAACGCGCTCGACCGCGGGCGTATCCTCAGTCGGGACATCCTCGGGATCGCGCACCCTGGTGCCCAACAAAAACGGCCACCCTTTCATCATGATGGTGTCTTTGATGGTGGTTGGAACGCCATCGAGCAGCCCAACCGGGGCACCTTTGTGCCAACGTTCCTCTGACGCTCGTGCCGCCGCCATCGCCGACTCCTCGTCGAGATAACAAAACGCGTTTAGGCGCGGTTCGTATTTCTCAATTCGTTGGAACGAGGCTTGGATTGCTTCTACCGGCGAGGCTTCGCCAGAGCGGTATTTTTCGAGCAAGTCGACGGCACTAAGCTCGGCGATTTCAGTCATCTTTCCCCATCTATCCCCATTTGTCCCAATGCGCTTTCCGCTTCATTGTCGACCGATCACTCCGGCGTTGCAATCGACTGGCTTGGTTGC
>CAUZWH010000040.1:0-12925 GCA_963583675.1 Alphaproteobacteria bacterium | reverse complement strand
TCTTTTTCATCAATATTCCCCTCGCCTTAATCGCCATCGGCATCTTGCTCGGATGCGTTCGCGAAACGCCCCATGCCAAAGGTTTGAAACGCTTGGATTGGGGCGGAGCCACGACGGTGACGCCGGGGTTGGGCGGATTGGTATTTGGGTTCATAGAGTCGGGGCGTCTTGGATTCATGCATCCAGCCGTAATCGGGAGTCTGTTCGGTGGGGTCGCCTTGTTGCTGCTTTTCTGCCTGATCGAAAGGCGGGTAGAGCAACCAATGATGCCGCTCTCTCTATTTCGGTCCACGACGTTCGTCGGCGCGAATGCGGTAACGCTGTTTCTTTGTTTTGGACTGGGTGGCACTTTTTTCTTTTTGCCCTTTTTGTTGATCGAGGTTCGTGGATATAGCGCGATGGGTGCGGGCGCAGTATTGCTTCCGACCATTCTGTGCATTGTGGTTTTATCTCGCTGGGCCGGCACCATAGCAAATAGGATTAGGCCTCGGACGATGCTGGTGGCGGGGCCGTCTCTCGCCGCGATCGGGTTTCTCATGTTTGGCTTCACAGACGCCCGCGGCAATTACTGGACTGATTTGTTTCCGGCGGCAATGGTGGTGGGTCTCGGGCTAGCGGCAACAGTTGCGCCGCTGAGTACGACGGTGATGGCTGCGGCATCTGCTTCGCGTTCGGGAGTCGCCTCGGCAATCAACAACGCGGTCTCGCGGACCGCCTCCCTGATTGCAATACCTATTCTAGGGGTCATCGTTCTGGCCGCTTCCAACGCAGAACTCGACAGACAATTTGGCGGTCTTGGCCTGTCGAGCGAACTGCGTGAGCAATTATCGGGAGAGCGGTTGAAGCTCGCCGCTGCGGAAATCCCAGAAACCGTTGGTCCATCCTTGCGAAAAGCACTCGGGGCCTCGATCGATGCGGCCTTTCTGGTTGGCTATCGCCGCGCCATGTTCGTTACTGCCGCTTTGGCCATTCTGGGAGCTATTTTTGGCGCCTTGCTTATCGAAGCTCCGTACCGAGGACGGCGCAATGAGTGATGCTTCGCAGCGGCTGCGAGTGACGGTAAATTATTGATAAGCTTTCCTCGCGATGCAAACAGCGACGACGTAAAAATGGTTGACGCAACATCACCGGCCGCGAGCGTATCGTTGGGGGATCGCGATCCGGCGCATCTGCTGACCCTGATCCAATAGTTGGCACAGGAAATCCGACCCGATCGCGGCGAAATTCGTGTCACCCTTGATAGTGATCTCGATAGGGACCTGGGCTTTGACAGCTTGGGGCGGACGGAACTTCTGCTACGGGTAGAGCGAGTGTTCTCGGTTAGTCTTTCCGAATCACTATTGGTGCAGGCGGAGACGCCGGCTCATATTTGGAGGGCAATCGAGGAAGCCGGGCCTGAGCAATCTGGCCCGGGTGTTGTGCGTGATCTGGCATCGGTGCTGGGTCCGGTTGAAGAGGTGCCGGCGCAAGCCGCGACCCTAAGCAAGGTTCTCGACTGGCATGTTGCCAACCACCCGGATCGAAGCCACATCGGGCTGGCTGGCTGGCTGGCTGGCGGACGGCCGCGGCGGCGCGGAGACAATCAGCTACGAAAAACTGAGCAAGCAAGCGCATGCGGTTGCACGGGGTCTTCTGGATGCTGGTTTGGCGCCCGGGGCTCGTGTCGCTCTCATGCTTCCTTCGACCAGAGATTTTTTTACGCGTTTTTCGGCATTCTCTACGCTAGTTGCCTACCAGTGCCCATTTACCCACCGGCGCCGCCGACGATATCGCTTTTCTCCAATATACCTCTGGGAGCACCGGAGATCCTAAAGGCGTCATACTCAGTCACGCCAACTTGCTTGCCAATATTCGAGCCATGGGCGAAGCGATGGCGGTTGACCCCAATCACGATGTCTTCGTCAGTTGGTTGCCACTTTACCATGACATGGGGCTCATCGGTGCGTGGCTGGGGAGCCTGTACTTTGCGGTTCCTGTTTCAATCATGTAGCCGCTCGGTTTTCTTGCACGACCGGAAAGTTGGTTGTGGGAAATTCACCGGCGTCGCGGAACGCTCTCAGGTGCGCCTAATTTCGCATTCGACCTCTGTGCGAACCGTATCGATGACCGCAATATTGAGGGCCTGGATCTGAGTTCCGCGCGGATGGTCGTGAACGGTGCAGAACCCGTACGCCCCGAATCGGTGCGGGCATTTTGTAAGCGTTTTACAAAATATAGGTTCGATCCTGGTGCTCCCGCCCCGGTTTATGGACTCGCCGAAAATAGCGTCGGTTTGCCGTTTCCAGCTCCTGGGCGCGGTCTGCTTGCGGATCGGATCGATCGCGTCGCCTTGGCGGAGAAATCTGAAGCAGTTCCGGTTTCCGCCGACCGCAGCAATGCGGCCGAGATCGCAGCCTGTGGCACGCTGATCCCAGGACATCAGATACGCATCGTCGACAATACCGGTCGTGAGGTTGCGGATCGCCACCAGGGGCGTTTGCAGTTTTCGGGGCCGTCGGCGACTCGGGGCTACTACCTGAACGAAGCAAAAACCAAGCAACTTTTCGACGGCGATTGGTTGGAAACTGGCGACCTCGCTTACGTAGCCGGGGGCGATGTTTATCTTACAGGGCGGATCAAGGACATCATCATCCGCGGCGGACGCAACATCTATCAGCACGAGGTTGAAGCTGCGATTGGCGAACTCGATGGAATCCGCCAGGGCTGCGTTGCTGTGTTTGCTGCACACGCGACCGACCACGCGGAAAAGTTGGTTGTTGTCGCTGAGACGCGGGAGACATCGGCGGAGGTGCTTGCTCGGCTGCGACGCGACGTTGATACGACGACCTTGGATGTCGCAGGGATTGCGCCCGATGATGTCATTCGGGCACCACCTCGGGCCGTGCTGAAAATGTCGAGTGGAAAGGTTCGGCGTGCGGCTACTGGTGATAGATATTTGCAGGGAGTCTCGAAGAAACCGGCCATCATTTGTGGTGGCAAATCGTGCGAATGGCGATCTCGGGTATCGGACCCGGTGTTCGGACCGCGCGCCGAACGATCTTCAATTATGTATTTGCCGCCTATTGGTGGGTGGTATTTTCGCTACTCGCAGGACTAGTTTGGCCTCTATTGATCGTTTCCCCGCGGCTCTCGTGGCGCTGGTCAGCGTTGCGCTTTGCGGCTCACTCCATGTTGAGGCTAACTGGTATTAAGCTAACAGTGGATGGCGAACTGCCACCCGATAGGGGCGTAATCCTGGTCGCAAATCATTGCAGCTACCTCGACAGTCTGGTTCTGATTGCCGCGCTTGACGCTGAGATTGATTTTGTCGCCAAGGCGGAACTTGCTCCACAGTTATTTGCGGGTACGTTACTTCGCCGTATCGGCACGCTGTTTGTCGAGCGCTTTGAAGTCGACCGTGGCGTGGAAGACATGCAGGTTGCGATCGACGCCGCGCGCGACGGCCGGCGCCTGCTAATCTATCCAGAGGGAACATTGACCCGTCGGCCGGGCCTGTTGGCTTTTAAGCTAGGGGCGTTTGCGGTGGCTGCTGCCGCCAATGTGCCGGTCGTGCCGATTACCTTGCTTGGAACGCGCTCGATCCTCCGTGGCGGCCAGTGGTTTCCGCGATCTGGCGATGTACACGTAACCATCGGCAGTGAGATATCTCCGGATGGCGACGGATTTGAAGCGGCGATCAAGCTTCGCGATCTTGCCCGCTCGGAGATTCTCTCCCGATGCGGGGAACCGGATCTCGTCGGTGAATCGACCCTGTTGATAGATGGAAGAAAGACGGCGCGGGCTGCTACGAACCAAACGACGGCAGACTGAGCGGAACTATGTCAATGCCGCTTCGTTGTTCATAGTCGCGGCTTGGGCAGGCTTCTTCCATCCGGATCTGCGCCTCGGTCAAGCGATCGGCCGCGTCGTCGGGATCGAGCGTTAAGGTTTTTCCATTCTCAACTACCATCGTCCCGTTGACATAGACGTCTCGAACAGCCCGTTCGGCGGCTGAGAAGATAAGACTTCGCAGGGGATCGCGCAGCGGCCTCATATCGACGTGGCTGCCATCGACAACGACAATGTCGGCCTTTGCGCCGGGCTTTAGGCGGCCAAGGTCGTCGCGCTCAAGCGCTGTCGCGCTGCCTACTGTTGCCGCCGCGAACACGTCGCTGACTTGCAGCGTATTAATGTTTTGCGCGGCGATTCGCGCAAACACCGCAGCGGTTCGGATTTCCTCGATCATATTATGGGGAAACGTATCGGTGCCCATGCCCATGTTGACGCCGGCTCGGATGTAACGGCCGAAGTCTTCCATGATTTGCCCGTAACGCGAAAACGGCGTTGGGCAGTGGGCCACCGATGTGCCGGTGGCGGCGAGGATATCGAGGTCACGGGCAGTGTGCCAATGCAACCAAGAGTGCTCGTCTATAAACAGTCCGTGCCCAATAATGGTGTGCGGCCCCAACATGCCAATCGACTCGGCCCATTGGATTGGCGAAACGCCGTGGCGTTTGGTCATCTCCTGGAACTCGGAAACGCTCTGCGAGGCGTGGGTCGTGAATGGTGTTCCTGTTTCTTCTGCGTAAGCAATGCTGTCGTGAATCAAATCTTCGGTCAGAGTCTCGATCGTGCCGCCGCATAGGATTCCTTTCATGCGGCCGGTGGGGTCGTTTTTCTCGAGGTTTTCGATGGTATCGATAGCGCTTCTAAAATCGCGACGACCCGCATCTTCGTCCCAAATGAACTTCAACTCGTGCCGGGTCTCAAGCTTCCACTGTGCAGCCCCATACCAGGGGCCGGCGTAGCCGCGCAGGCCGCTGCGCTGGAGCAGCTCTAGCCAGCCATTGAACGGGAACATTAGGTCGACGACTGTGGTCACGCCGCTTTTGAGAAGCTCGGCATAGGCGATCTCGGCGGCCGCCAGCATGCCCACCGGCTCGGGTACGAACGCCTGCATACGCTCATAAAGCCCCGTCATATACATTTCCGGAACACCGTGTTCCTCGCGAATACCCTTGTAGATGGGCTCGAGCGCCGGGTGGGAGTGGATATCAACAAAACCGGGGAGGATGACAAGATCTCGGCCATCAATTTCCGTGTCGACCGGGCCGGGATAGTCTTTGCCGACGAAGTCGATCGTGTCACCGGAGAAAACGACGTCGCCGTCGCGCAGATATCGGTGCTCCCCCTCGCGCTCGTCCCAGGCGATCACCCACGATGCTTTGCGAATACACGTTGTTGCCATCCTAGCCTCCAAAACCTCGACCTAGAGCATATATCAACGATCAAACATAAAAGAAAAGCGCGGCCGGAGCCGCGCAAGAATTGGCGCATGAAAGGGGAGAAGGAGGGAGAGCTATTCTTGACCTAGCGCCGGCCAATTGGCATTGGCTTTGCTGATGTAGCCTGGGCGATCCGAATCAAAGCGTTTCTTAATGCCTTTGGAATAGTTGAGATAGAGTTTGCCGTCCTCGACTGTGAAGGCACGTGGGTCAATCTTTACCGTGTAGCCCTGGGCGACGCCGTAAGCGCAAAATCCACCATAGGCTGGCGTGTATTTTTCCGGCATGGATGCGAATTCGTCTCGATTTTCGATCGAACGAAAACGCCATGTTTTGAACGCCCACTCGTGGGTGAATTTCTTGGTGCCCCTGATCGCCTTGCTATCGGTGAAATAGGAGACCGGATCGTAGCCGCTAATCGCATAGTTGGTTCCGTTGGTGTTGACTTTTTGCGCGGCGAGGACCGGCGACGCAAAGATCAGAGCCAAGGCGACAATCCAAAACGCAGCCGCCGATAGGGTGATGGCATTTGCGCCAGATAGCGCAGGGTGGTGTTTCGTGTTCATGGCATGTGCCTCATCAGGTACACGATCGCCCCCTAAACATAGGTCGTTTACTCGTGGCCGCGAGGGGATCTCACGAAAAGTTCACGAAGCGTGAAGCGTTACGCGTCAGAACGTCACCACACTTCGAATCGACTCCCCATCGTGCATCAGGTCGAACGCGTTGTTGATGTCGTCCAGTGGCATCGTGTGGGTGATGAGGTCGTCGATATTGATCTTACCGTCCATGTACCAGTCGACGATGCGCGGTACCTCCGTGCGACCCTTGGCACCGCCAAATGCGGTTCCGCGCCAAACCCGGCCGGTCACCAATTGGAAGGGCCGCGTTGATATTTCTTGGCCGGCCCCGGCAACGCCAATAATTATGCTTTCACCCCAGCCCTTGTGACAGCATTCAAGCGCTTGGCGCATGGTTTCGACGTTGCCGATGCACTCGAAGGAATAATCCGCGCCGCCTTTTGTCAGTTCGACAAGATGGGGGACGAGGTCGCCCTCGACCTCTGTGGGATTGACGAAGTGGGTCATGCCGAAAGATTCAGCGAGTTTGCGTCTCGTCGGATTGATGTCGACCCCAATGATCATGTCGGCGCCGACGAGGCGACAACCCTGGATAACATTGAGGCCAATTCCGCCCAAACCAAATACAACACAGTTCGCGCCGGGTTCGACCTTGGCGGTATTCATTACCGCACCGAGCCCGGTGGTGACACCGCAACCAATGTAGCAGACCTTGTCGAAGGGTGCGTCCTCGCGGATCTTGGCGACGGCAATCTCGGGCAAAACGGTAAAGTTCGCGAACGTTGACGTGCCCATGTAGTGAAAAATTGGCTCGTTCCCCAACCGGAAGCGGCTGGTGCCGTCCGGCATCACACCCCGACCCTGGGTTTCGCGCACGGCCTGACAGAGGTTCGTTTTTCCGGACAAGCAGTATTCGCATTGACGGCATTCTGGCGTGTAGAGCGGGATTACGTGATCGCCTGGCTTTACGCTGGTTACGCCCCGACCAACTTCAGCAATCACGCCGGCGCCTTCATGGCCGAGAATCGCGGGGAAGATGCCCTCGGGATCAGCGCCCGACAACGTAAATGCGTCGGTGTGGCAGATACCGGTGGCTTTGACCTCCATCAATACCTCACCTTCTTTTGGGCCTTCCAACTCAACCGTCTCGATGCTGAGCGGATCTCCTGCTTTGTGGGCTACCGCGGCTCGAACCTGCATGACAAATCTCCCTACAAATCAACGTCGTTTATATGAATGAGCGTGGGCGGGCGTCCACCAACGGTCAATTACTCACCCATGTCGCGAAGACAAAAAGACAGGCCGGTTACGCCGCAAGCCATTACCACCAGTCCGAGCATCGTCTGGACGAGCGAGCCAATGAATAGCGCAGCCAAGCTGTGGAGGAGTCCCTGCGATTGAAGTGCGGTCGATACCAACCAGTCAATCGGTGCAAACGCGATCGAGATTGGCACCGATGTGAGGATCAAGATCGCCGCGATACGAAATGCATTACCTTGACTGCGAGTCCAAGATTGGCCAAAGCCCATCGAATCGTCGACAGCGGATGCCGGGAAAACCAACATGAAACGCGCCTCCACGATAAAAATCATAGCCATCCAAAGTGCGGCAGTGATCACCCCGCCGGCGCCACCAGTTGCGGAGATCACGAAGCGAATCGGGAGTGCAAGGACCATCGAGAGCCCGATTGTCAGGAGACCGAGCACCATTGTGCGGCCGAGGAATACACTATGCCGCCGCTGCCATCGGAGTTCCTGGCCGACGACGGATCCATGGTTGGGAAGCAAACAGCGTCGATGCCACGCGACCGCAAAAACAACCCAACCGGCAAAGCTGAGCACCGCGACAACGACACCCGACAGTATAAAACCGATGCTTATAGTGGGCACGTCCGCGTTTGCAACCGGTCTGAAGTAACTCAGCAGCGCGCTCGCCGTCCCCAAGACCAAAGCTATCGGTGCCCCCAAAAGCGCAAAGTCTTGCCGTTGGAGCCAAACGAATTGATAAGCCTCGTTGACGATGCGAAGGACTTCTAGGCGTTTCACCAATCTTCTTTTTTGGTTCGTAGCGGAGGATCGAAAAGGAGCGAGCTGCCGGTGGTTCGTTAGGGTAGCGGATTCGGTCTGCTAGTCGGAGAGTTTTCTGCGGGCGGTGTTAACAACTGTAGACATTTGGCCATTGCCTCAAAGCGGTTTGGGAGTTCACCGGCACGCTCGCCGTCCGCGAAAATGGCCAATGGGGCGGCTTCGTCGGGTTGTTCAATATCGATGCGCGCGCCTCGATAAAGCGTTACCTGTGGATGATCAACATGGGTTCCTTTGAAAACCTTCGGGAACGTATATAGAAATTCGAACCTGGATACTGGTCCCACGATCACAATGTCGAGCAAGCCGTCGTCAATCGCCGCGTCGGGGGCGATGCACATGCCGCCGCCAAGCGCGCGCCCGTTGGCAATCGCCACCAACCAGGCGGCGGTCTCGATCATATCGCCGTCAACCGTGAGCCTGATCGGCCGCGGACGATAAGTCGCCAGAGTTTTGAGAACGGAGGCGACGTAGAGGGCGGTGCCGCTCAACCAGCGTTGGTCGTTAGCCCACTTATTTGCCTCCGACGAAAACCCGCAGCCGGCGACGCCGCAAAATAGATGCTTGCCGACAACGCCCATGTCCACTCGACGGATATTATTACTAGTGAGCGTATTGACCACGGTGTCCAAGCGCGAGATGGAAAGGTCGAATTCGGCGGCGAAGTCGTTGCCGGCGCCGGTGGGAATAATGCCGAAAGAAACCGCTTGGCGAGTGGCGACCCCGGCTAAGCGACCAACGTGCCCATCGCCGCCGCAAGCTACGATGGTCCGGCCCTTACGCGCCGCGTCTGTGGCCACCCGTTCGGCATGAGCGGCACTGGTCGAGATGAAGAACTCGGCATCCGTCGAACTCGCTTCGAGGCGTGCGCGCACGCGGGCAAGCACATCGGCATGCCGCCCGCGGCCGGCGCGCGGGTTTGCGATGATCGTGAGTTTCGGGTCTATCGACATGACGTCATTTTAGGTGATTTAGGCGCTTCGAGAATTTGGGTGGGGCGGGTGACGAGAAGGGCGCCTCGCCGGTAGACTCCAAGGTGATCATGAACAATATCGATAATCTATCTTCGGCCTTTCGCGGATTAGACCCGTGGGTTGCTAACGTACCGCAGGGAAATCGGGTTAATTTCCTGGGTGTACTAACTTCGCTTGACTATTTCTCCGATCCTGGCGCGCACTTTGATGATGTCGAACGCGCGCGTGCAGATTCTTATCAAACATCGACCAGGTTGCCCGAACTGACGGACGGCGAAGGCTATTTTGAGTGGATCGACTTGTTAGACTCGATCCGCGGCGCACGTGAGCGGTTTGTCATGGTGGAACTGGGTGGCGGGTATGGGTCGCGATCGGTGGATGCGCACGCGGCGTTATCACGCCTCAATCCGCTGCCCGAGATGTATGTGGTAGTGGAAGCGATGGCGCAGCACATCGCATGGGCACGCGATAATTTTTTAGCTAACGGGCTGGCGCTTGAACAGCACTGGTTTGTCAACGCCCTGGTCAATGCATCGGGTCGACCTGAATTGTTTGCCCATGCATCCGGCGTTTACTACAGCAGCGCGATCGACGCCGCGACGCGCCAACGAGTTTTCGATGCGATCAATAGCGAAGGACACGTCGAGGCCGTCGCTCGCAACTTGATTATGGAAGGGCACATGGGATTGGCACTACCGGTGGCGGGCGATACTGATGCGTCGATGGAGGTGGAGTTTGTTAGCGCAATACGACTGGGGACGATTCTAACGCCACTACCGGCCGTTGATCTGCTCGACGTCGATATCCAGTTTGCGGAGGAGAGCGTAGTCCCCGACGCTATTGATGATATCGAGCGAAAAGTGAAGCGTATTCACATTGGGACGCACGCCCCACCGATCCACGAGAAACTACACCACCTGCTGCGTGAACGTGGCTGGCAGATCGTGTTCTCCTACATGCCCTACGCGACATTTGAGACACCGCAAGGCCGATTCGAGACCAAGGACGGCATCCTTGGCGCGATCAATCCAGCATTGTAAAAACGCCAATTGTCCTAGTCGCGTTCTAATTTACGGGCTTGCCGAGGCAGTGTTGGCCCTTGGCGGCCGGTGGAGAAGACCCGCCGGCGAGACTCGCTTGTTTCTTCGGACCACGGGGTGGCACCCAAACATCCGCCAGACGCCGTGCTTCGGCAGCCCGCACAATCGACATTCCGCTGATCATTTCGTCGCGTCGTTGAAGGGCCGCCGTTTGTAGTTTTTGGCTCCTGGTACTGGCAGAAAGAATGAACCACTTCAGCGCTTGGACCGGGTTCTTTTCAACGCCTTCACCGTCTTGGTAGGCGCGGCCAAGGCGATAATACGCACGGTCTAAGCCGCGTTCCGCAGCGGCGACATACCATCGGGCCGCCTGCTGGTGATCGACCCCGAGACCGAGCCCTTTGCGGTAGGCCTGACCGAGCCGATATTGTGCACAATGAAACCCCTTGTCGGCGGCGCGGCGAAACCATTTGACCGATTCGAAATAACTCCGCCGTGTACGAATGCCCCGCAAATAGGACTGCCCCACATTGTATTGTGAACGCGCGTGGCCTCCGTCTGCCGCGAGGAGGAACCAGTGCTGCGCTAACTTTTCGTCTTTTTCCACCCCTTTGCCGCGACGGTAGGCGAGGCAAAGGTTGTATTGTGCGATCGTGAAGCCTTGATCAGCAGCTTGGCGATACAGGGCGACGGCGCGCTCGCAATCCTCTTCGACACCAATACCCTTGGCGTAGTGCCGTCCGAGGTTGGTCAGGGCTCGCGGATCGCCCTCAGCAGCGGCCGCGCGATAAATTCCATGGCTTTTTCGTGGTGGCTGTTCTTTGAGGCTCGCAGCCCCTCATCAAATGAAGCCCAGGCGGGGTGAACAAGCAAAAATGTCGCGCCAAGCACGGCTAGGGCAATAGATCTCACGCGACAACTGCTCGTAACGATTGGGGGGGGGGCGACGTTTGCTCATAGCCCGAAGTACCGATAGTGCCTCCGAAACACAATATATGCCTTTGGACAGGAGGAATACCCAGCATTACCTAAGTAGATACCCCTTATACCTAAAACAAGTGTTATTTCTAATTTATTGCGAGGTATTCCTTATGGGCGATATCAGCAGCGCTAGGTCGGCACACCGGAACTCGGACCAAACCCTGTTTCCGAATAGGAATGCTACAATGGTGCTCGTCATGAAATTGCATTCGCGATGGATTATTGCTCTGTTTGCGTTGGCGGGCGCGATTGCAATGCTGCCGACAGCGACCAGGGCGGATATGAGCCTGGGGCAATCGGCATTTGAGCAGGGCGATTACGAAGGCGCGTTTAAGGCTTGGTTGGCGCTGGCCGAGAAAGGCCAAAGCGAGGCCCAACTCAATTTCGGATTTCTCTACCGCGCCGGGGCCGGCGTCTCCAAGGACGCCGCCGCTGCTTTCATGTGGTTCGAAAAGGCGGCTCTTCAGGGAATGCCAGAGGCGCAGGTCGCGGTTGGCGGTTCCTATCGTCAGGGTATCGGTGTCGACAAGAACGATACCCAAGCCGAACGGCGGTTGCGCAAAGCTGCCGTTCAAGGGCACGCGGACGGTCAAGTTGATCTCGGCTTGCTCTACCTCCAGGGTCGGGGCGTAGACGTTAATTTGGCAACCGCGGCAGAGTGGTTCACCAAGGCGGCCACCCAAGATGACTCCAACGGTCAACTTCACCTGGGAATGCTCCACGCACAGGGGCTCGAGGGATCGCCTGATTTTGTCGAAGCGCTGAAATGGTTCGCGATTCTATCTCGAAAAGGCGATGACCACGCGCAACAAGCGCGGCAATTTGGGTCTGTCATTATCGAGCGAATGGCACCCGATCAGATTGCAACGGCGCAACGCCGCGCCAAAGAGTGGCGGCGCGCGCTAACGAAGAGTGGCAACGACGGATGACGCAAGACGATGGCTTAATAGGCAATTTCAGATTGCTTGCGGCCTACAACCGCGGCGCCAACCGACTGCTTTACGAGGCCTGCGCGCAGCTTTCGGAGGATGAACTTAATAAACCCCGGCCCGCGTTCTTCAAAAGCATCCACGGTACGCTCAACCATATTTTGCTCGGGGATCGTAACTACCTCGCGCGTTTCGGTGGCGCCAACCCGTCAGCCGCCAATCTCGATGCAATCCTGTACGACGATTTCGACGAGCTGCGCGCGGCGCGGTCCGAGCAGGATGCCAGCATTGATGAATTCACGGCGACGCTGACAACTTCGGTACTCGAGCGCACGATTAGTTACGTCAATCACCAAGGCTTGGCTTTCGCTGATCCGATTCGGTTGCTTTTGCCGCATCTTTTTAATCATCAGACTCACCATCGCGGCCAGATCCACGATCTGTTGACTCAAACCAATGTCGCGCCGCCCTCGCTCGATATGCACCGCGTGCTAAAGCCGACACCCGAAACCGTTCTCAGTTTTTAGGGATCTTGAATGATACTTAGATGACGAATGTCCGCGACGCCGATGGCCGCATCATCGGATCTTGTGATCATCAGCGTGGTCAACGCATCGTCGCCAATGATGCCGGTTGACACATAAGCTATGAGACATGCGATTGGGAATTTGTAGATGCGACGATCGATCGGTGCGTGTGTTTGCGGCGAACTCAAGATCCTGACCTGTTGCAAGGGTGGCGGCAGCGCAAGATCGACATTTCATCTACGTTCCGGCTGGATTAACGCGGTTCAGCTTCCGATCCGAACGGGTTGTCGGATTCGGAAAGAGCAACCAGTGCGTCGAGGTGACGTTCCCAGGCGGCCGCGTGCTGGGCCCGGGTTGCGGCGCCCTTTTCGCCCCGGAACTTCAACCAACCGCGGTGAACGAGCTTTAAGTCGGTTAGTTGGCCATCTTCGCGGAACATGACCATGACTTCCGTCATCGCCCGCCAATCGTCGTCAGCCCAGGTCAGGGTGAACGACCGAGACGGCTGGCAAATAATGACCGTCCCGCTCGTCACCATTTCACTA
>CAUZWH010000039.1:0-12966 GCA_963583675.1 Alphaproteobacteria bacterium | reverse complement strand
GCCTCATGCTTGTATCCGTACAGGATATGAGGATGACGATCCGCGCCAAAACGCGCACTCAAAGCCTCAGGACTCAGCTCAAACTAATCACAAGCTTCGACTAATTGAGCGGCAACGGTATTTTATTTTATAACCCGGCGTTCGCGGATTCCGGCTAACCTAATCCATCCATCCAACTAGCCTACCGAAAATGGCCTCACTTTTCTAAAGGGCTTGGTCAATAAAATTACCGGGAGAAGACAAATGAACGACGATACCGCCAGCACGAAACAGAGCCTGAACCCAGTCAGGCCGATGACGGGTGATGAATATTTGGAGAGCCTTCGGGGCCCGCGTGAAATTTATATCTATGGCGAGCGCGTCAAGGACGTCACTACGCATCCGGCGTTTCGCAATACTGCCCGCATGGTGGCGCGGTTGTACGACGCCCTGCACGATCCCAAGACAAAGGACGTTCTGACCGCGCCGACCGATACCGGCAATGGCGGTTTCACACATAGATTTTTCCGGGTCGCCCACTCGTCGAAAGACATAGTTGGAGATCGTGATGCGATCGCCGAATGGGCGCGGATGAATTATGGCTGGATGGGACGTTCACCCGACTACAAGGCGGCCTTCACCGGAACGTTGGGCGCCAACAATGCCTTCTATGGCGACTACAAAGAGAACGCCAAGGCCTGGTATAAAAAGGCGCAGGAGCGCGTGCTCTACCTCAATCATGCGATCGTCAACCCGCCGATCGATCGCAACGCGGCGCCGGAAGATGTCCGCGACATCGCGGTTCACTGCGAGAAGGAAACCGACGCCGGTATTATCATCAGCGGTGCCAAGGTAGTGGCCACGAATTCGGCGCTCACCAACGCCAATTTTATCGGCTATTACGGCCCGACACCGCTGGCTGCGCCCGACATGGCGATCTTTGCGATGGTGCCGATGGATAGTCCCGGTGTGAAGCTGATCTGCCGCACCTCCTATGAACTGACGTCGGCCGTGATGGGGAGCCCGTTCGATTACCCGCTATCGAGCCGCATGGACGAGAACGATTCCGTGCTGATCTTCGACAAGGTATTGATCCCCTGGGAGAACGTGCTGATCTATCGCGACGTCCAAGCGGCCAACGACTTTTATGCATTATCCGGCTTTACTCACCGCTTCGCCCTTCAGGGCTGCACGCGGCTGGCCGTCAAGCTCGACTTTATCGCCGGCCTGCTCATGAAGTCGGTCGAGATGACGGGCACGGACGGCTTCCGCGGCGTTCAGGCGCAGGTTGGCGAAGTGTTGGCGTGGCGTTCGATGTTCTGGTCGATCACCGATTCGATGGCGCACAATCCGGAACCCTGGATCGATGGCGCCATGCTGCCCAACCTCGAGGCTGCCGGTGCCTATCGGGTCATCGCGACGATGGCCTATCCCAAGATCAGGGAGATCATCGAGCAAACCCTGGGCAGTGCCCTGATCTATCTGAACTCGCATGTCTCAGACTTCAAGAACCCCGAGCTGCGCCCGATACTTGATCGCTACATCCGGGGCACCGGCGGCGCCTCTGCGGAGGAACGGGTGAAACTCCTGAAGTTGATGTGGGATTCAATCGGCAGCGAGTTCGGCGCCCGGCACGAACTCTACGAACGCAACTATGCGGGCAACCACGAGAACATCCGGCTTGAAAACATCCTGATGTGCGACGCGTCCGGGGCGGTCGAGAAAGCCAAGGCGATGGTCGACAGGTGCCTCAGCGAGTATGACACCGACGGTTGGACCGTTCCTGATCTCATCAACCCCAACGACGTGAGCTACCACCAGGGCAAGCTCTGAGCGGCGGCGGCCGTTCGTTAGTTGCCGTAAGGAAGAGTCCGCGGGGCCTGTTGGCAGCGAGCCCCGCGGTTTTCTTGGAGCGCGACGGATAGGCCTCGTATCTTTGTCGTGCTTTAGTTTGGGGCGACCACGCGAAGCCGCGCCGTCATTGATGGGTGATGCGTGCAGAAATAACTTCCCTCTGCGTCGCCCTGCGCAGTGATTTTCCACGAGTCACCGCTTTTGAGTGTGGTCGAACCCCAGCTATCGTCGTCCGCTGTAACCGTGTGCGGCACGAAGTCGTGGTTTATCTAGGTGATGGTGTCGCCGGGGGCAACCACCAGTTCCGCGGGAACGAATTCGAGGTCGCGGATTCCGACGACGTGATGCTGCGTTTCGGAAGCGACGCTGGTGGCGCTCAGTACGCCGCTGGCGAAGACTGCGGCAGCAATTGCTGCCGCAGTCCCATATGATTGTAGGAAAGTGCGCACTTCAGCTTCCTTTTTGCAAAGCTGCGACCATCTTCTCGGCGTGCTTCTCGTGCGCTTTGAAGATCTTCAGTGCCTTGACGAAAAGGGCCTTTACCTCCGGGTTTTTGAGGTTGGGTATGAAAGTGCCACCGACAAGGCCGTTCACCGCCTTGTGGTAACCTAATTCGTTCGCTGCGTAACGACGATCGAAAGCGTCGCCCGAGAGCTGGCGCATTTCGTTGACCAGCTGGTCGGCCCCGGTGCTGAGTTGTTGGCTCAAAAAATTGTCCTGTGGCGCAACGTTGAGTTTCTTAAGCAAAGCAAGGGCCTGTTCGTTGACCGCAGTGTGGTCACGGATCATCGTCTTGGCGAACTGGTGAATGGCCGGATTGGTAGAGATCGCCAGCGCCAGGTGGCATAGCGAATATCGATCGAATCGGCTGTATAGGCGACGTGGGCGATCTCGAGATCGTTGAGATCCGCGGGTGATTTCGCGACGGCGGTGCTGGCAATCGCAACGACCGACATCGCGACGATGAGTAGTGATCGGGCAAACATAACTGTGTCCTTTCAAATGAATTACTGGGAATTGCTCCGTCACGCTCAATCTCGGCTTTCAAGGCCATGTTTTTAAGTTTCTAACGGTAAGTAACAGCCAATCCGGCCTGGTTACATCTCGCACCTACTTGGGGTCCGTCACCTCAGACGCCAGTACCTGACCGTTGATGTCGATCAACCCGGGACAGCGCCCTAGGCGTTAGCTCTTGGGCATCATCATTGATGAGGGGCGTGTGTATGACCCTGCCGCTGACCGATGTCGTATCTATCGAGCCCGACCTGCAGCAGCCGCTGCGTGCTGCGCAAATCCTGGTGAACGTGATGCGCAATCGGCTCGATGACGATCCGACCTCGCTCGGCGTTCTTGAGTTCCTCGACCGCTCGCTGGCGGCGTCGCGCGGCATGTTGTCGGGTCTCGGCGGGGCGATATTCGACAGCAGCCGGGTTCAATCGACGTCGGCGACGGTTGATGTCGGCCAAATTCTAAGAGAGGTCTTTGAAGAGTGTCGCCTTTTTGCGGCCCACAAGGGGCTGAAGTTTCGGGTGTTTACGCCACCGGGTCTACGGACCCACAGTGACCCCCTAATGCTTCGACGGATCGTGGTTTCGAATGCGATCAAATTTACCGCGTCCGGCGGCGTTCTAATTGGTGTGCGTCGCCGCGAAGGCGCGCTGCACCTCCAGGTTTGGGATACTGGCCCCGGTATTGCCCCGTGCTTGAGGAGCGAATCTTCGACCAGTTTTATCAAACCGATCGGCAGCATGATCGACCCAACGGTTCGGGGCTCGGTATCGGCGGAATTGGGCTGGCCAACGTTCGCCAGATGGCAGCGCTGCTGGCTCACCGTATCGATCTTCGTTCGAGACTTGGGCGGGGATCGGTTTTTACCGTCGTGGTTGCCGATGTGCCGAATACGATTGCCAGAGCTGTTGCCTGAACAACGCGCGTGAGAGGCTTCTTCAATATTGAAACCAAGCTCCCGTGTTTGTAGGCGCGAATGATAGAGTCACTGGCTTGTGGCAAGTGAACCTCTGGATCATCGGGGAAACATACGGGGGGAGAGATGGCGATTCGTGAATTTGACATCAATATCGGTGGCATCAAAGTGCGGTGCTACGAAGGCGGCAAAGGTTATCCGGTTTTGATGCTGCACGGTTCGGGCCCGGGCGGTTCATCGCTTGGCAATTTCGCAAAGTCCATGCCAGCGCTGGCTCGAAGTCATCATATTCTGGCGATGGACTTGATCGGCTTTGGCCGCTCCGGTCGCAAGCCGCGCGAGCCCTATTTCGACATGAAATTATGGGTCAAGCAGGCACAGGCCGGTCTCGACCGACTATCACGCAAAGGCCCGGTGGGGATCATCGCACATTCGTTATCGGGGGCGATCGCCCTGCGCTTGGCGACGACTAACAAGAAGATCGACCGGGTGCTGGCGACCGGCTCCGGCGGCGGGCGGTTCAAGGCCAATCGATTCATAAAGTCGGGCTGGACCTACCCGACCAGCGAGGCCGCGTTCCGCCGCGGGTACGAGAAAGCCGTCGCCGATTCATCGGCGTTGACCGATGCGTTCGTCAAGGATCGTATGGAGGTGTTGAGCCAAGGCGACTATGGCGACTATTTCTCGAAAATGTTCAAAGGTGACAAGCAAGCTTACGTCGACAAGATGGCGCTCAGCCATGCCGAGTTGCGGCGTATCAAATGTAGGGTGCTGTTCGTACACGGCATGCTCGATGTCCACATTCCATTCAAAACGGCGTTGCTACCGCTCGCGGATCGAATTCCTCAGGCCGATGTAATCCGGCTGGCGAATTGCGCGCATGGGCCGTTCCTCGATCAGCCCGAACGCTTCATGTCGATCGCCAAATCGTACTTCGGTTAGCGGGCGATCTCGCCATGGATAAAGAGATTGTCGTCCGCGATGACCCGATCGCTGGTTTTGCCGGCATCGTTCGTGCCGGCCCGCTGTTGTTTACCTCGGGCTGCGACGGCCATCGCGATCCCGCGACCAACGAAATCCTGCCCGAGCTGTGGGGTAACGGCTCACGGCAGAGCGAGATTTCGTACGGCCGGATGGTCGCATTGCTCGACCGAGCCGGGGCTAAGCCCGCCGCGGTAACCCGCATCGATCACTTCGTCTCGAGCATGGACTGGATCGATGAGCGCCAAGTGTTTCGCGAGAAGATCTTCGGCCGGCCGGCGCCGCAAGCCAGCACCGGTGTTGCCGCCAAGCTGTCGGGCCTCAACATGGTAACGACGGCGGTTGTCGCGACCGTCGACCCGGCCGACCATGAGGTCCTGGTCACCGGTGATGCCTATGGCATCGGCGCCATCTCCGGTGTCGTCTGCGGGGGCCCGCTGCTCTTCGTTACCGGCATCCGCGGCTATCGTGACCACCTCGAAGGCAAGGACGTGGCCGAGGAAACGCCCGCCGCATTCGCCGCGCAAACCGAGGTCGCTTATCGCCTTATCAAGCATCTTCTCGAACAAGCCGGCGCCGGTCTTGAAAACATCGTTCGGCTCGATTGCTATGTGCGCGATCGGGGTCGTATCGCCGACGAGCAACGGATCCGGCGCGAGGCGCTGGGCGACATTCCGGTGACCGCGACGATGATGCCGCTAGCGATGGGTTTGCGCGGTGAGGTCGAGATCACCGCGCTGGCTGTTGCGCCGAGCGAGAACAAAGATGTGCTGGCGAGCGATCGCTCGGGACAGGCGGTTGCGATCAACGGCGCAGGCTATGTGTTCATCGGTGAGTGCCTGGGGGCAGCGGACGCCAACTCCGGCGATCCGATCGCGAGCCTAGCCGGCGATGTTGGCGGGCAGATTGATCACGCTCTGACGACGTTGGGCGAGCGACTTAACTCGGCCGGCTCAGATGTGTCGCGGGTCGCGCGGCTCGACGTTTTGCTCCGCGACATCAACGCCGAGACCCTGTTTTTCGATCAGGCTCGCGCTTTGTTCGGTGACGACCCACCGGCGCTCTACATGACCGGCGCCGAGCTCGCCGACATCAATGAAGTCTCGCTCTGCGCCATCGCGGTGTGACTGATCGTGTGCGCCGTGCGTACGCAGAGGGGCGGCACGAAAGATTGCCCAGGAAAATGGGTCGCATCGGACGTCGATCTCTCGTTATTCGGCTGATCTCAGCGTTTGGGCGCCCCCAAACATGACTGTGTTGCGCGAGTTTGTAAGCGGCCGATCGCTGGTACATGCACCAGGGGTCGGAATCTCCTGTTCGCTGGGCGGGTCTTTTCTAATCGTCATGAACGACGCCGCGGTCAAGTCGTTATCGGCGACCCTCCCGATCGGTGAAATCATTGCCCTGCGCGGCCTGGTGGTGATGATTCTTGTGGTGATTTACCTGGGGCTCACCAGCCAGTTCGGCGCCCTTCGAGTTTTGCACCCGCGCGGTCAAGCCGGTCGCGCAGCGATGATGGTGCTTTCGAGCTTTCTGTTCATAGCCGCATTGCGGGCGATGCCGCTCGCCGATGCTACCGCGCTGATGTTTGTGGCGCCGCTGATGTTAACCGCCATGGCGCCGATCTTCCTCGGCGAACGGGTTGGCTGGCACCGTGCCACCGCTGTTGTCGTCGGGTTTATAGGCATGGTGGTGATGCTGCGGCCGAGCGCCGGCGGCGTGTATTGGATTGCGTTGCTGCCGGTCGCCGCCGCGGCTTGCAGCGCAACCCGCGACCTCATTACCCGGCGTATCAGTGCGGGCGACTCACCGTTGGCGACGCTGTTCTACACGACGCTCGCCGTGACCCTGGCTGGCTGTGTCACGCTGCCGTTTGATTGGGAAACTCCTACGGCGCCAGAAATCGGTTTTCTCGCGGGCGCCGCCGGTTTCCAACTTTGCGCGCATTTTTTAATGATTGTGATGTATCGCTTTGTCCAGGTTTCGGCCGCCGCACCGTTCAAGTACTCGGCGCTGATCTGGGCGGTGATTATCGGTTTCCTCCTGTTCGGCGACGTGCCGGATGAATGGACCGTCGCCGGCGCGCTTCTGATTATCGCAGGCGGTTTATATGTAATTCATCGCGAGCGCCGCCGGGCGCGAGAAGCTCGCGTGCAGGGTATCTCTTAACCAGAAAGGTCGGCTCCGCGCATAAACGGCCGATCCTACGCCTAATAAGGCCGGTCCCCCTCTGCCACCACGCGATGCATAACGCGGCGATAGCCATGGACATCATTGATCGCAAGATGCATGGCGCAGCGATTGTCCCACAACGCCATCGACTTGGGTTGCCAGCGAAAGCGGCAACTAAACTCCGGCTTGACGGCGTAATCGATCAAGAAATCGAGCAAAGGCCGGCTCTCCGCCTCGGTCCAGTCTTTGAATCCCACCGTGTAGGATTTGTTTATGTAAAGCGCCTTGCGGCCAGTCTGCGGATGGGTACGCACGACGGGGTGGGTCGCTTCTGCCGTCAGGGTCTGCTCCATTAACTCGTCGTCGCGAAGCTTCATTGAACCGTCATCGAATTGCCCCGCGGCAATCGCTTTGTGGTAGCCGCGGGGCGCGTGAACCGCACACAGCTTTTCGAGAACGGCCTGGAGTCCGGGGGAGAGGGTTTCGAAAGCCTGGTACTGATTGGCAAACAGCGTGTCGCCGCCGTGCGGCGGGATTTCCACCCCATAGAGGAAGGATCCGAGCGGCGGCTTGTCGAGATAGCTATTGTCTGAATGCCAGTTCTCACCGAACGCCCGCTGCTCGTGTTTTTCGCGAGCGACGACCATCAGTTCAGGCCGGTCATCGGGCCCGGCTATGAAAGGATCGACCAGCAGCGGTCCAAAACGCCGGGCAAATGAGATTTGTTGGTCAACGGTCAGGTCCTGGTCGCGAAAAAAGATCACCAAGTGATCGAGGAAGGCCTGTTGGATCTCGGAAAAGGTTTCTTGGGACAGGTCCTGCGAGAGGTCGACCCCGAATATTTCAGCGCCGATCGCACTCGATAGCGGCTGCACGTCGATCGTTTGAAATGTCATAACTGGCGCCGCCTTATGCCGAACATTGCTGGAAGGCGAGTTTAGTTGTCTGTCTCTGAATTGGACAACCGCTCGTATTCAGTGAGGGGTGATATCTATATTACGCGGTATCGCAACCCCAACCCCGACAGGTAATCTAGCCTTCACGTTTCCAGGGGGATCTTCGCATGCAGGTCAAATTTGTCGACGTCGCCGGCACGTATTCTCGCTGCCTTTTCGCAGGCGAGAGCAATCCGGACCCACTGCTGTTGATTCACGGTCATGATCTCATGGCCGACATCTGGGTTCCCAATATCGATGTTCTCGGTGAACGGTTTCATGTGGTTGCGCCGGATTCACTTGGCAGCGGGTTCACGGGACCAATTGATTTCGGTGACCGTTCGGTGATCGGTGCGCGGGTTGATCATCTGATTGGGTTGATCGACGCGCTCGGCTTTGATCGTGTTGCGCTGTGCGGTAGCTCGTATGGCGCACTGCTGGCGAGCTTGATCTATCTCCGTAATCCGGCGCGGATCAACAAGCTCATTCTTAACGGCAGCGCGTCGGCCTTCAGCACCGAAGAGCAGTTGGTCGCGGGCATGACGAAGGCGTACGACACGGCGCGCGATTCGATCGCAACCCGGACATTGGACGACTGGCAGCAGCGGCTAGTCAGTTCGGTCTACGATCCGGCGCCAATTCCGCCAGGCCTGGCGCAGATAATACTTACGGCCTATGCACAGCCTTGGCTGTTCCCTGCGTGGGATCAGTCGATGCGGAGTTTTATCCAGGACGCAACCAATCCCGACTATCGCGTGCTGCATCGCCTTGACGCGTTTGACGTCGAGACGCTGGTTGTCTGGGGGCGCGACGATCCCGGCGCACCGTTGGCGAATGCTGAGATCGGCGTAAAACAGATGCCGCGCGCCCGACTCGAGGTGCTCGATAATTGCGGCCACATGGTGATGTTCGAGCATCCCGCTCGCTATAACGAGATCGTTCTCGACTTTCTCTCGCGATGAGCGCTCGCCGGTCCTGTGATCGGTGAGAGCGGCGGCGTCAGGTTTCTTGACCGTTTCCCCTACCGCTCTTATCTTTCACGCCAACGACACTGATCCGCAGAAATCAGGGTCATCAAAGGAATATCGGGAGGAAAAGACGATGGCGGCACAAGCGCTGCGTGAACGTATGGCGGCGGCAATCGAGCCGCGCCACACAATCAAGCATCCGATGTTTCAGAAATGGGGGGAAGGCACCCTCAGCAAGGCCTGCATGGCCGGCTACATGCATGAAAGCTGGCACTACGTAACCAACATATTCGAGGCTTTCTTTTTGACCGCGCGCAATGCGCCACGTGAGGTGGTCGAGTTGGAGCTCGAAAATTACTACGAAGAAACCGATCCCGAGAATCCGCACCCGGCACTGTTTCTGAGGTTTTATGAGGCCTGTGGCTACGACCCGGCAGAGATCCCAAAGAAAAAACCGCTACCGTCGACCGAAGGGTGGACACAATGGTTGCTCGGGCTAGCCCGCAACGAACCATGGCAGGCGACGGTATCAGCGCTGCACTGCAGCAGTGAGTTTCAATTTTCCGGCGTTATGCCGGTGATCCTGCCGGCGCTACGCGAAAAGTATAAATTCAAAGAGCACGAGATCGAACATTTTTGGGTTCACGCAGAAGCCGATATTGAGCACAGCAACAGCGCGTTCGATGTGCTTGAACGCAACTGCACAACGCCCGAAGAACAAGACATGTGCGTTTACTACGCCGGCGAAAGTGCCCGGCGGAGATGGTTCTACACCGACTGCATTTATCTGCACTACGAGATGGGTGAATTGCAGTAACGGGGATAGCCGGACCCAACCGGCTCCGACGAAATTCGATTTGAGATATTCAACTGAGATTTTCAACTGAAAGAGGGAGGAGTTCCCATGCGTAGATTTAGAGGCTTCGTTCATGTGATGGTCGCCGCGGTCATCCTGGCATTCGCGGTATCGTTCGTGGCACCACCGTCGATGGCACAATCTGGATCGGCGCTCGATCGTATCCAGAGCGACGGTAAGCTCCGCGTCGGTTGGGCCACGTGGTGGCCCTATGCCTATAAAGATCCTGAGAATAAGAACGAACTCAGTGGCGTCGCGATCGATGTCTTCGAACTGATGGCTAAAGAGCTGAAGACCGAAGTCGTCTGGGTTGAAGATAGCTGGGCGACGCTCATCGCCGGCCTGCAGGCCAACAAGTTCGATGTCACGCTTCCCATGGGCCGTACCCTGGAGCGTGCCAAGGCCGCGACCTATGCATCGCCGTTTTTGCAGTTCGGCTCGGGTATCGTGATCCGCAAGGAAGACGCCGCCAAATATAAGAGCTGGCAGGACCTCGATAAGGACGGGCTCAAAGTCGCCGTTGCGTTGGGCTCAACTGGCGATACCTTCGCATCGCGTAAATTCGCGAATGCCGACGTGGTCCGGCTGCGTTCCGAACCCGAACTGCTGATGTCGCTCGTGACCAAAAAGGTCAACGCTTGGCACAGCACTTATGGCGCGTTCCAAAAGATCCTTCCCAAGCATCCCAACCTGATGATCATGCCGGCAACGACGCTGGCGATCGTGCCAACCGGATTTGTGGTGCGCCAGGGAGACTGGCACTGGGTGCAATGGCTCGATTTCTTCATCGAAGACATCAACCAGACAGGTGAGCTGATCCGTATCCTCGACAAGCATGGCCTCGGCGAGCCTTACGTGTATGGCAGCATGAAGGACCAGGCCTCGGTGATTCCGACGAAAAAGCGCAACTAGTAACGCGATCTCATAAACATCAAAGGCGGGCTCTTGAGCCCGCCTTTTTCTTTGTTGAACTAGCTAACGTCGAAAATCTGGGACAATGCACCCCACAGATCCCGTCATACTGGCGAAGGCCGGTATCCAAGAACACCATTATTGATGGTTGAGCGCGGAATGCCGGAAAGTTCCGTGTGCCTGGACCCCGCGTCAAGCGCGGGGCGATTAAGAATAAAAGCGCGGGGCGACGACTAAACCTCATTCCGCAACGTGCTAGTCTAGAGCACGTGGCGTAGAAAATCTTGGGTCCGTTCGTGCTGGGGATTATCGAAGATCTGTTCCGGTTTGCCTTCTTCGAGGACGCGTCCCTCGTGGAGGAATAGCACCCGGTCACCGACCTCGCGGGCGAAACCCATTTCGTGGGTGACCACGACCATGGTCATGCCTTCTAGCGCGAGTTGCTTCATCGTATCGAGCACTTCGCCAATGAGTTCAGGGTCGAGCGCTGATGTGGCCTCGTCAAACAGCATGAGCTTTGGATTCATCGCCAGCGAGCGGGCGATGGCGACGCGTTGCTGTTGTCCCCCCGACAACTTGTTGGGATACGCATCGAATTTGTCCCGTAGCCCCACTTTGGCCAACAATTCCTCGCCGATGCCACGGGCCTCGGCGTCGGGTAGGTTTTTGACCATGGTCGGGGCCAGCATCACGTTCTGAATCGCGGTCATATGAGGAAACAGGTTGAAACGCTGAAACACCATGCCAATTTGGGCCCGCCGTTCGTTGAGGACGCGGTCGGGAAAGGCACGGAATTCACCATCGGGCCGATGGATCCCCATCGGTTCACCGTCGACGAAAATCCTACCGCTTTGCGGCTCTTCCAGGACGTTGATACAGCGTAGCAACGTCGTTTTGCCGGAACCGCTAACCCCGATCATTACCACCACTTCGCCCGGCGCGACCTCGATGTCGATATCGCGGAGCACGTGAAGGTCGCCGAACGATTTGTTCAGCTTCTCAATTTTTACCATTGCTGTCATCGGGCTAAGTCCCCTTCTAGTCGGAAACAGACAAGCGTTTTTCGATACGCTGTGCGCTGTATGACAAGGAGGTGCAAATAACCAGATAGACCAAGGCGATGAATGAAAATACTTCCAATGGCCGAAAGGTGGTCGTCGACAAGACATTCGCCTGGTAGGTGAGATCGGCGACGCCGAGGATCGAGACCAGCGAAGAGTATTTGACGAGCGACACGGTCTCGTTCACGAAGGGGGGAATCATGCGACGCACGGCTTGCGGCAACACGACCTTGCGCATGGTTTGGGCAAAAGACAGGCCGAGACTGCGCGCCGCTTCGACCTGACCTTTCTCGATGCTCTGAATGCCGCCGCGAAAAATCTCGGCCATGTAGGCGGACATGTTGAGTGCTAAAGCCAAGGTACAGGACATGACGGCGTTGAGTTCGAGGCCGGTGAGAATCGGCAGTGCGTAGTAGACCCACATCAGCTGAACTAGCGCGGGCGTGTTGCGAAACAGCTCGATGTACCATAGCGCCGGCTGCGAGATTGTTTTGAACTTCGACAGCCGCATCATGCCGAGAAATAGACCGACGAACAGGCCGACCACGAGGGCGCCGCCGGTCACCGAAATCGTAATCCATATGCCTTCGAGCAGGAACTGCCAATTGTCGCGAACGACCCCAAACTGGAATTTGTACTCCATGGTGCGTGCCCTCCCCGGCAAACCTGGCTACTTGGGCCAGCTTGTCCATGTTCCTAAGGATTTGCAAGGAACTGGCCACCGCGCGAAACGACGGCGCAAAAGCGTGTGATAGATTAAATCCCTATCGGGTTCGGTGAGGCCTCCATGTATATCGGCGAAGCGCTCTTACGAGACGAAGACAACCGTTTTACGACCGGACGCGGCGAGTATGTCGACGATATCGTGCCGCCGGACACAGCTTATTTGGCCGTGGTTCGCAGTCCCCATCCGCATGCCCGCATCCGATCGATCGCGACCGAGGGTGCACTGGCGACACCGGGTGTGCTCGCGGCTTTGACCGCAGTCGATTGGCAAGCCGAGGGCTATGGCGGGTTGCCGACCTTTCACGCGGTCCCGTTCGATGACGGCCGGCCGATGAACGAGGTGACTCGGCCGGTGCTGGCCGGCGACAAGGTTCGTTTTGTCGGCGATGCGGTCGCGGTGGTGGTTGCCGTGACCCGCAACCAGGCGCTGGACGGTGCCGAGGCGGTGGTCGTCGATTACGAGGCCTTGCCGTCGGTGGTCGACGCGACCGCGGCGTTGCAGGACGGTGCGCCAATCCTGCATGAGCAGTTCGGCACCAACCTGGTTCAATTCATCGAGCGCGGCGACAAGGCCGCGACCGAAGCCGCCTTTGCGAGC
>CAUZWH010000038.1:0-13047 GCA_963583675.1 Alphaproteobacteria bacterium | reverse complement strand
AAACCGCCGGCACCGGAATACCGAGAACCCCGCCATAGCCGAGGGTGTCGACTAAAACTTCGGGCACATCGTAGTTGGGAATTCCACCGGTCAGGATGAGCGCTAAGCCCTTGGCCACGGACAACATTCCGAGCGTGACGATCAGCGGTGAAACCCGGAACCGGGTAATTATCAGCCCGTTGATTAGGCCCACAAAAATTCCAGTCACGACCATTAACAGCAGCCCCACGCCGATCCCGACATCGGGCATGACCAACACACCGACGACGCCGGCGAAAGCAAGTACCGACGCGACCGAAAGATCGAGGCCACCGCTTATGACAGCGAATACCTGACCCGATACCAATATCATCAAGGGCGCTAGCTGCCGGCTGAGGTTGAGCAGGTTATCGAACGACCAAAAGCGCGGCTCGATCAACCCGGTGACGACACCCATCGCGATGATGACAAACGGCAACCCCAGTTGCATACGCTTGATACGCGCCCAAATCGGGTTCGATGTGCTGGTACTCGATTCTGTTACCACAAACCCGCCCTACTCTGTGGGGCTCGCTGCCGCCGTCGTGGACTCGCGGCCTAACACGCCGGCGAGAATCGCTTCTTCGTCATCGAGGGTCGGGTTAACGAATTCGTCGACAATTCGCCCATCATACATTGCATACGCCCGATGACACAGCATCAGGGTCTCGACCAGGTCGCTCGACAACCATAAGAAACTCATACCGTCCGCGGCCCAATCCTTAATCTGGTCGTAGAGCTCAAGTTTGGCGCCCATATCGATGCCAGCGGTGGGGTCTTCGAGCACCAAAAGCGTGGGGCTTCGCCCGGTGGCACGGCCAAACAATACCTTCTGTTGATTGCCACCGCTGAGGCTGGTAATTCGAAGTTCAGTCGAGCCGAACCGTACGCCGAGCTTTGCCAGACGCGCCAGCGTTGGTCCGCGCTCGCGGCGCGGGTTGATCACGTATGCCGACGCGAACGCGGATAGATTGGATAGATTCAGATTCTCCCGAATCGTGCGTTCCGGGAGAATGCCGTTTTCCTTGCGATCGACCGGTAGGTACCCCACCCCCTTAGCCAAAGCGTCTCCCGGACTTCGCGGCAAGAACGACGCCCCTTCGAGCGTCATCGACCCGCCACTTGGGCGCACCAGGCCAACCAGCGCACGGGCAACGCCTTCGCGTCCGCACCCCACGACCCCGTAGAGCCCGACGATTTCGCCCGGCCGTACGTACAGACTAACGCCGCGACAGTCGTCATCCGTATAGAGATCATCAACCCGCAATACTGGAGCGCTATCAGCCGGAGGTGTCCGGTTCACCTCTGCCGATATCGCGCGGCCGGTCAGAAGTTCGAGCAACCGCAACTCGGTCAATTCAGGCGTGATCTCGGTGGTCACAACGACCTCACCGTCGCGCATCACACTTACCCGGTCACCGATCTCTTGAATCTCGCGCAGGTGGTGGGTGATGTAGAGGAGGGCAACACCTTCTTCGCGCAACCTGCGAATAACTGCGAAAAGATGCTCCTTCTCGCGCTCGGTCAACGTTGCCGTCGGCTCGTCGAGGATCATGATCAGCGGCTGCTGCAAAAGCGCCTTGGCAACCTCGACGATTTGTTTCTGCGCGATCGACAGGGTTTTTATTGGAGCATCGAGATCAATCGTGATTTTGAGGCGCTCAAGCACCTCCTGCCCATTACGGCGCTCCTTACGTCGATCCACCACCGCGAACGGGTGTTTGGCGTTTTCCCGGCCCAGAAACAGATTGTCGGCAACGCTGAGATCGGGCGCTAGTGAGAGTTCCTGAAATACGATTGCAATGCCGAGCGCTCGCGAGGTGCGTGCGTCACCGATCTTCGCGATCGCGCCCTTAACCAGGATCTCCCCAGCGTCTGCTATGTGGATACCGGCAACGATCTTGGCCAGTGTCGATTTGCCGGAACCGTTCTCACCGAGCAGGACATGAACCTCACCGGCATTAACCGAAATCGACGCGCCCGCGAGTGCGCCGGTCGCGCCGAACGATTTCTGCAGGTCCTTAACTTCCAGGACCGAAGCGCCAGATGCCGGCAACGTTCCTCCGCGCAAAGATAAAGACCGGGCCTGCCGCGCAGGACCCGGTCTTATTCTGTCTCGCTGTCGACGGCGGGGTTATTCCGCCGCTTGCAGCATCTCCTGCGGGACGTCGATATTGTAGAAACGCGCCGCGTTGGTAATCGTTATTTTCTCGATCAGTTCCGGGCCGAGATGACCGAACTTTTCGTCAATAACCTTGAGTGAATTGGGGTAGGTGCAGCGCGGATGCGGGAAGTCCGACCCCCACATCACCGTGTCCCAGTCGACCAGATCTTTGGCGGTTGAAACATAGGGATCGTCGATGATCCCCTGGCCCACCCGTTTCATGTAGTCGCGCACCTTCTCCTTGCGCGGCTCGCCCCCGATCATCGGAATGAAGATGTCCTGAACCTGTTCGGCGCGGAACAGCCAATAGGGATACCAGGAGAGCTCGTACTCACCGAGGATCACCGTTAGCTTGGGGAAACGGTCCATGATGCCGCCGAAAATGAACTCGTTGGCCAGCGTGATCGGTCCATCGGTGAACAAATCGATCAGCATGCGCGCAATATCCTGACGCTCTTCGCCGAACGTCGTGAACGGGTCGCGCTTATTGCCGGCAACGATATGGATCATGATCGGAATGCCAGCTTCCTCGGCCTTGGCCCAAAACGGGTCGTAAACTGGATCCTGATAACGCGGCCAGTAGGGGCGCATGTCGGTATTGATCATTACTGCGCGCATACCGGCCTTGATCAGCTTGTCGAGCTCCTGGCAGGCCCATGCCGGATCGTCCATGTGGATCTGCCCGCAGCCAAACAGGCGCTGCGGTGCCTGGCTGCAGTAATCTATCATCCAGTCGTTGAATACGGCGCAGCCATCGCGAACCAACGCATCGGAATCCGCGCGCATCAACAACATCGTCGTTGTCGAGTACAGCACTTCGGCATAAATGCTGTCTTCGTCGAGGCATTCAAGCCGCAGGGCCGGATCTTCGTTGGCCTTTTTCATCTTCTCGGCCGATGCATCGCCAATATCAAGAGTCCCGGCAAGATTTATGTATTCCTTGCCGCAAAAGAGCCATGGGCCCTTCTCGCCCTGATGTTCTTCAACGATATGCGGGACTTTGTCGCCCCACTTATGGCCAATCGCCTTGGTCCACAGGTCGTCCGGCTCGACGACATGCGAGTCAGCCGAGATGACCATTCGTTTCGCCATCATTGATCTCCTTCGATGAGCTTAATGCGTGGGATTAGCGACCGCATATCGGCACCATCCCGCGCATCTCTTTTGGGCCACTGGAAGTATAGTTTTGGAGGGGCCTTGACTGCAACAGCGACCTACAACCCGCACTAATCTGCAGTACTGCCGCCGTCCACGGGCAGGATCGCGCCGGTAATGTAGGCCGCAGCATCCGAGGCGAGAAACAGCACAGCCGGGGCGACTTCGTTAACTTGGGCGATTCGCCCCAGCGGAATGGACTGCACCGTCGCGGCCTCACCCTCCATCGCCGAAACACCGATCTGCTCAAATTCGTCCCACAACATCGGCGTATCGGTAGCGCTCGGACATACCGCGTTGACACGGATTCCATCCCTGGCGTGATCCACGGCCATCGACCGGGTCATCTGCATCAACGCGCCTTTGCTGGCGCAATACGCCAATGCATTTATTCCGCCGACCAGACCCCAATCGGAGCCGATGTTCACGATGGCACCGCCGCCCTGTTCCTTCATCTGCGGAATAACCGCCCGGCACAGATAGAAAACGGCGTTAACGTTGACGTTGAAAGTGTGGGCCCAGTCGTCGAGTGAAATCGCATCTGCGGTGCCGTTGTGGAGCGCACCGGCGCTGTTGACCAGTACATCGATTCGCCCGAATGCGCTGACGGTCTGATCGACCATCGCTTGGCAATGTTTGGGATCGGTTATGTCGCCCTTGGCAAAGCGCGCATCGCCACCCGATTCCACAATCGATTGAACAGCAGCGTCACCGCGCGCTTCGTCGCGGCCCGATATCATAATTTTGGCCTCGGACGAGGACATCATTTCGGCGACACCGAAACCGATCCCCGACGTTGAGCCCGTAATAAGCGCGACTTTTCCGGCCACCGAAAAGTTAGTCGCGGACTTAGCGAATTCTGCCGTAGCCATTTTCGTCCTCCAGCGCCGCGTTGGGACCGGCGATCACCATCACCGGTCCCTTACGACTAACTATTGGAGCTGTTTGGGCTTCCAGCCCACCGGCGGCAGATCGTAGTTGTAGAGATCGTAGCTGCCGAGTTCCTTTTTTGTAATTGCCAGATTGCGCACGAACACAGCCGGATAATCGAAGATCCCAGGCACCAAGTTAGGCAAGGGATCGCCGTTCAACACACGGATCGCGTATTGCGTGCTGGCACGGCCAAATAGCACGGCCGGCTCGGCAACGGCCATACTGATATAGCCGTCTTTGATCATTTCCACGGTTTTCTCATAAACCACGGCAGTTACCACTTTGGCCTTATGCTTCATGCGCTTGGCCACCTGCGCCGCGCCGACACCGAACACGCCGGCAACCGCGTAGATGTAGTCCGTATCGGGATGTTTCAACAGCAGGTCGGTGGTCTGCGATTGGGCTTCTTCGATCGTGATGTGGCCCTTATAGATATTGCCAACCAGGTTGAGATTGCAATTTTTTGCCTCCTTTTCGAAACCTTCGAAGCGGAGCTTGTTCCAGGCCACGCCCGGCGGTCCGGGCAAGGTCGCGACGGTCGCGCCCGGCTTTTTTGCACAAATGTGTTTGGCCATCATGCCACCGAGCCCACCCTCGTCCTGGGCAATGATCAGCGACGCGTCTTTGGAGTTGATGGGCGCGCCCAACAGGATCACTTTGATGCCGCTATCGGTGAGGCGTTTAATCTGTTTTTCGAAGCCGTTATAGGCAGACGATAGGAGGATCACGGCATCGACGCCCATGGCGCGCGCCGTTTCCATCTGCCCGATCTGCTCAGCGACTTTGCCGTAGCCGCCGGCTGAGAACACGCGAACCACCTCGGCGCCCGAGCGCTCGGCCTCATCGACGACGCCATAAGCAGCACCGAGGAAAAACGCCTGATTGATGTCGGCCGTTAGATAAACGATGCGGTATTTCTTCTTCGCCATCACGGGCTCGACGACACCAAGCATGCGGTCGACATCCGCCGCCTGGGCCGGTGCGGCAACACCGAGTGCGTAAAGCACGACCACTGCCATTGCGAGCGCCGCCATCCTCGAAACAAGTTTCATCGGGTCTCCTCCCTTGCCCAGAATTCGCGGGATATTACCGCGCGGCGCACACGAAAGTCGACTTCCTAAACGGCCAAATCATGCTAAGAAGTTATACTTTTAGCCGTCATTGATTCGCTTGGATCGGCAGAAACTACAGCTAGCGCGAGCCGGTAGCGCAGGGAGAGCACAATGAAATCAGCTGAGGAACTCGTTCGCGTCCAGGACCTGGAACTGGCCCGTGTCGCCGAGTCAAAGTCGCGACATATCCCTGGCTACTACTACACTTCGCCGGAAATCCTCGAACTCGAAAAAGAAAAACTATTCATGAAGGATTGGCTGATGGTCGGTCGGGTCGAGGAGTTCCCAAACCCGGGTGACTATCGCGTCATCGATATCATCGGCGAATCGATCATCATCAGCCGCGACAAAGATGGCGGCCTCAACGCGCTGTCCAACGTTTGCCGTCACCGCGGTGTCGAGGTCGCCCACGGGGAGGGCAACCGCAAAGACTTCATGTGCCCATTTCACGGTTGGACCTACGATCTCCAAGGCGGACTGATCGCCGCACCGGAGCAAAGTCAGTTCAGCGACTACGATTTTAAAAGCTGCAGGCTGGCGAGCCACAAGATCGATACCTGGGCTGGCTTCATCTTCATCAATCTGGACCCGAACTCGCCCAGCTTGAACGACTTTCTTGATGCCGACGGCGTTCGCGAAGCCGCCAATTTCCTACGCGCCGAGGACACCCACGTCGTCGATTCCTTCACCTACACCCTCGAATGCAATTGGAAGATGATGGTGGAGAACAACATCGACATGTACCACGTGAACGTCATTCATGCCGGCAGCTTCGGCGGCTCGTTCGAAGGGGCCTCGTTTAAGCGCGAGCTCAGCAAGTATGGCTGGCAAGGCCGCTACCAGTGCGCGACCATGGCGCCTGACGGTGAGATCCTATTCAAGCCGATGCCGTGGCTCGAAAAAGAAGGGTCCGAGTTTGCTTATACCTATTATCTCCGACCGAATTTTAACTTCTTCGCCCGCCAAGACCTGTTGCAGCCCTGCATCGCCTATCCGATTGACGCAGACACGACGCGGGTCACGTACATGACGATGCTGCCCAACGAGGCACTCGAAATGCCGGCCTTCGATGCCAAGGTCAAGGTCCTGCGCGACTTCATTGAGCTTGCCGCGACCGAGGATCTAGCAATGCTCAAATCACTACAAAAAGGTTTCAAATCACGCTTCTTCGAGGGCGGCCCGATGCACGAGCTCGAAGGTCCCATGCATCATCGCCATCGCACCTATCTCGAAGCACTGCTGAACGACGGCGAAGCGCTGTAGGCGCACAACCAATGCCAATACCTACTGCATCGTCGTCAAGCCACCGTCGATGGTAATGATGCTGCCGTTGACGTAGGATGACGCGTCGGACGCTAGATAGACCGCGAGGTCGCCAATCTCGGCGGGCTTGGCCCAACGGCCGAGCGGGTTGTGGCTGATCGAAAAATTGTAGAAATCCTTGGTGGCCTCGGGCAACGGTTCGTTCTCTTTCATAAAGCCGCCAATATTGGTGTGGAAGTAGCCCGGCGCGATGGCGTTGCACAAAACGCCCTTGGGCCCGAGTTCGGCGGCCATCGCGCGGGTGAGCCCTTCGAGCCCGGCCTTAGCGGCGGCGTAGGCCGGTCCCCCGGCCATCGCGATGCGGCCACCGAGTATCGATGAGATGTTGATGATGCGCCCGCTACCGCGCTCGACCATGTGACGCGCTGCCTCCCGGCTCAGCGCGAAGGCGCCGGTGACGTGGGTGTCGAGGTGTTGACGAAACAGATCGATCGAGTATTCGATGAACTCACCGAGAATCGACTCGCCGGCATTGTTGACCAGGATATCGAGGCGACCCTGCTCCTCGATCACCCGCGCGATAGCCGCAACACCGGCTTCCGTATCGGCCACGTCGAAGGCGACGCCAGAAGCGCCATGGCCTGCTCCAGTGAGCGCCGTGACCTTGGCGTCGACGCCCTCCTGGCTGCGGCTATTAACAACGACATGAGCACCATGCTCGGCCATCGCCGTCGCCATCGCGCCGCCCAGACCTTTCGATGACCCGGTGATGAACGCGACCCGTCCCTCCAGCGAAAGTGAATCACCCATTGGCTTACCCCTACTGCATGACCGACATACCGCCGTCGATATAGATGATCGCACCGTTCATGTAGGACGCCGCATCCGATGCCAGAAAGACCGCGAGTCCGGCAATTTCCTTAGGCTGCGCCCAGCGACCGAGCGGCGTATGCTCTTCGACCAGACGATAGAAAGGCCTGACGGCCTCGGGCGGCGCCTGGCCCTCGGTCAGCGAGCCACCGAGTTCGGTGTGGAAATAACCTGGCGCGATGCAGTTAGCGGTAACACCTTTGGGCCCAAGTTCGACCGCCAGCTGTTTGGTTAACCCTTCAAGACCAGCCTTGGCCGCCGCATAGGCCGGGATCGTCGGGAACGCAATTTTACCGCCGGCGATCGAACCGATACTGATGATCGTCCCCTTGCCACGTTCGACCATGTGACGACCGGCTTCGCGTGACAGCACAAAACCTCCGGTCAGGTGAACGTCGATCAGCCGTTGCCACATGTCGGTCGGGTATTCGGTAACCGGCGCGTATTCGGCATTCCCGGCATTGTTTACCAGAACGTCGAGCTGGCCTTGATCGTCGATCACTTGCTTGACGGCGTCGACACAGGCATCAGCGTCGCCAACCTCAAAACACAGAGTTGAGACCGACATTCCCCGTTCTGTGAGTTGGGTGGCTTTGGCGTCGATAGTCTCTTGCGATCGTCCGCCCAAAACGACGTGCGCGCCGTACTCGGCCATCGCATCCGCCATTGCAAATCCGAGCCCACGCGCGGCCCCGGTTACTAAGATGACTTTGCCTTTGAGCGAAAACAGATCCGCCATCGTTAACCTCCCTTTGATATGACCCTGCCGATTAGCCGGCGTTCAGTGTCCATGCCGCCGGCGCGAGATCGTAACTTTCGACGTCATACTCTCCGAGTAGGTCGCGCGTCAGCGATACGTTGGGCGCGAATAGCGTTGGGTAGGGATACGGCGCCGAAACGGTTCCCGGCAGGCTTTTGTTTTCGATTACACGGATCGCATATTGGACAGCCAGTCGTCCAATCAATACGGCCGGTTCCGACACCACCATCGCAATTTGACCTGCATCTAGATTTGCTGTGCCGCTCCGCGTTAGGCCAGCTGTGACGATCAGCGCCGGGTGGTGCATACGCGCGCGTACATTCGCCGCACCGTCCGCCAGCAATCCCGCGGCTGCGTAAATGAAGTTCGCTTGGGGATATTTTATTAGAACATCGGCTGCTTGAACCTGCCCGTGCGGGACGCTGACATCAAGGCGATAGAGATTTCCGTAGAGCCGGGCCTGAGGGCAGGCATTCGTGAGTTCCGAACGAAAGGCATCGAACCGCTGTTTACTCCAGCCGATGCCGGCCGGACCCGGAATCGTCGCCACCTCCGCTTTCGGATCGCTGGCACAGACGTACTGAGCTAAGCGTACGCCGATTTTTTCCTGATCCTGCAATACGCCTACTTTGACGTCTCCGCGCCGAATCGGTGCGCCCACGATGATGACTTTACTGCCGGTAGCGTTGAGCCTTTTGACGGCTTTGTCGAGCCCTTCATATGACGTCGGTGACAGAAAAACGATGTTCGGCTTGAGCGTGCTCATTTCGTCGAGATGAAAAATCTGCTCGTCCGTGCGATCCAGTCCGCTGGCCAGGCGAATGTTGGCGAGGTTGATCCCGGCGATGCGCGCTTCGTCGACCAAACCGTAGCCAATACCGCGCCAATATTCGTCGGCACGCCTAACGCTGACCCACGCGGCAGTATAGGTTTTAGCCGCGCTGATTCGCGATACCATACCGCGCAATGGTTCGCCGGCACTGGCCGACGGGACCACCATGAGCCACGAGAACGCAACGACCAGCGCCGCGCCGATATATCTTCTCCAAATCACGTCGTATTCCCTGCGCTCGCAGCATAGCAAAAAAAAGCGGGCCCGAACCGAGTTCGGACCCGCCTTATTATGATGCGTTTAGCTACTCAGCGGCGATACTGCGAATCGAGTTCGACAGCTCTTTGACCCGATCTTGCGTATACATGTCACTCCACATGTCATACGAGAACTCCGATACTTGTTTAGTATCGATGTCGTGGGTCGTCACCGAGATGTCTTCACCGGCCAACATGATGTGCTTCATGCGGGTCTTGTCGAGAAGCTGAGAAATATCAGCGAGCGGGTCGCCGTCGAAGACGATGAGATCGGCGTGACGCCCAACTTCCAGGGCACCTAACCGGTCGCCGTCGTTCAAGAACGCCGCCGATACCGAGGTCGCCGATTTCAATGCCTCGCCCTCGGTCATGCCGAGATACTTGACGTAGATCTCCAGCTCCTTGGCATGCCACTCGCCATAAGGCGTGATGGCAAAGCCGGTATCGGTACCGGTCAACAGTGGCACGCCGGCCTTATGCGCCTTTGTGAGGAACTCGAACGCCGCTTCGGCTTCAACTTTGGCATGATCCGCCCAACCGCCACCGGCGCCGTCGGTCGGCTGACTGAACTCATAATTGTTTACCAGCAACGTCAGCGTTGGCGAGATCGTGCAACCGTTCTTCACGATTTCCTCCAAGCACTCGTCATCGCCGTAGGAGGCATGAAAGATACAGTCGGTCTTCGCTTTCGCGGAATACAGCGTCGCTTCCTTGCCACGAGCATGTGTAATCAGGCGCTTGCCCAATCGGTGGGTTTCGACGGCGATGTTGTTGAGCTCATCCTGGTTGAATGAGGCCATGAGACCGCTGAAATTGGATACGCCGTTCGGCTGCAGGGCGGTATCACCGTCCATCGCAACCTTGATGACGTCAACGCCGTCTTTGATCTGAACACGGATCTCTTCGATCGCCTCAGCAGGGCTACGAATTAGATGGCCGATCGAGGTTTCGGGCGCCCCAATCCAAGTCGGATACCAATCGGTCAATCCTTGCCGGCTGGTCAGATAGGGGCCTGCCGTTGTGATGCGCGGGCCCTGGAATAGACCCGCGTTGATGGCGTCGCGGATCGATAGCGTTACCCGTGCGGCATCGCCCGGATTGCACATTGAGGTGTATCCGGCCAGCAGGACGCGCTGAGCCATGAACATTCCACGCAATGCCCGGAATTCAACCGGTGCGTAGATGTCGATGTCCTCTTCGCATTTGGCGTTCCCGTAGGCCAGATGGGTATGGACATCGGTCAGGCCGGGCATCACGAAATTATCGGATGCATCAACGACAACATCGTCTTTCTTGGCCTTCGGTGCTTTGTCAGTGGGGCCGACATAGCTAATCATGCCGTCGTCGATAACTACTGTCTGGTTCTCTTCGGCCTTTGTGTCGAGACCAGTGAAGATTTTTCCAGCCTTAATATGCTTGCTCATCCTCTCCTCCAATTGCTTATTGGTATCCCTGCCGCCGTGCGGCCTAGGCTCGCAAAGATAATATCACTGCCCCCGCGGCCGTGCCATCCTTGTCGGTGGCGACTACAACAACGTTATGCAACCAACCGGTCGACCGCCATTTCGATCAGCCGAAGAAATTTCCCGCCAAATCCAGGAACTTGGCGGGTTGGTCCATGGCCGGCCCGTGACCGCAATTGGCGAGCCGCACGAGGTCGGCTTGCGGCACGAGGTTGGCCAACGGCACCGCCGCCTCGTCAAATGGGACCGCAACATCCTGGGCGCCATGCAGCATCAGTACGTCGCATTTGATGCGTTTGAGTTCCGCTGGTGTCAGCACGCACTGATTGAGGATCGACTGTTTGTTGCCGCTGAACATCTTGGCGAAGTACTCGCCGTAATTACCGCTGTGCAGTACCCGCATCCGGTCGGCAACAAATGCGTCGGTCATGAGCGAGGTATCGGCGACCATCTGCGAGTAGGTATCGCGAAAAGCCTTTTCCGTCTTGGGAAACGTCCAACCCGCGCGTAAAGCGGCGGGAAGCTTGTATTTGGCGCCGAGCGAGCCGGTTATAAGGACCTTGTCGATGCGCTTATTGCGCGCCGCCAGCCTGAGCGCCAAATAACCAGAGAGCGAGTGACCGATCACGCCGACGGGCCCGCGTTTGCTCAAGCGGTCAAGCAGAAATTGGGCTTCGCGCATCCATAAGTTAAGATCGAAATAGGGCATACGTGCTTTTTGATCTGACTTGCCGAAACCGATCAAATCACCGGCCATGATCTTGTAGCGCCGCGATAGCGGCGTCATCACCGCGTGCCAGTTGCCAAACGATGACGCACCGGCACCAGAACCGTGAATCATCAGGATCGGATATCCCTTGCCACCCACATAGGTGTGGATGCGATAGCCACTCATCCCCGCTTTTGCTTCCTTGATTGCCATCTCGCTGCTCCCTTTAACCGTTCCTGTGTGCGCTTAGCCGAGTAGGTTGTTCGCCGCCATCATGAATTTACTTGGCTGCTCGAGCGCCGGTCCATGACCACAACGCGCGATCGCATAGAGATCCGCCTTCTTCATCTTCTGACTCATCGGCAGCACCGTATCGGTCAGTTTGGTTGCACGGTCGTCACGACCGTGGACGAAGGCAACGTCGCATTTGAGTTTGCCGAGATCCGCATCCAAGAAATGGGTGGCATCGACATAGGCTTGTTTGTCGCCCCCGAACATCTTGGTGAAGTATTCCTTGTATTCGGGGTCGTCGATCACTTGCATCCGGTTGTCGAGGAAATCGTCTGTGATCCGGCTTTTGTCGTAAATGATGTATTCCATCGTCTGGCGGAGTTCATCTCGGCTCTTTGGAAATGTCCATACGGCTTCGCCGACCTCGTCAATCTGGAAGCGCTGCCCGGTCGAGCCAGTCAGCAAGAGCTTGCTGACCCGCTCGTTCTTTAACGCGAGCCTGATCGCGAACACTGCCGCCAACGAATGCGCAACAATCCCAATCCTTTCCTCTGGCGCGAGGCGATCGAGCAGGAACTGGCCTTGCCGCGTCCACATATCGAGGTCGAAATAGGGTTCTTCCGATTTTCGGCCCGACAGGCCGAAGCCAATCATGTCGGCGGCGAGAATCTCATAGCGCTCGGCCATCGGTTCGAGCACATTGCGCCAATTGCCCATCGTCGACGCGCCGGGGCCCGACCCGTGCATCATCACAACCGGAAAGCCGCTGCCGCCCTCCCAGCAGTGGACGTTCATCCCTTCAAAATCGAGATCGAGTTCGTTGATCGTCATTTCCCCTCACTGGCATCGCGCGAGATTGCTTGCGCTGCACCAAGTTCAAAAGTGGTATCGTTGCCGCCCGCAACCTGTCAACGACGTCGCGGTGGGCTTTGCATCCACGCACGCGCCCTTTGAACCCAGATGTCTGTTGCCACACCCTGGGCCTCGTTGGTATCGAAATGGCCGTACCTGGGCCATACATGTTCCTCCACCGTACAGGGTTCATCGCGCAGTGCCGTGACAAACGATTCCGACGTCGAGACGATCTCCTCAAGATCGTTTTCTCCCCACGTCACAAAAAACGGTGTTTTATTCCCGGCCACTAGGGTGAGCGGACTCACGTCGCCCTCGATGCCAGCGTCGTAGAACAATTCTCCATGCGTGCGTTCGAGAACGCCGCCCGGTACCGCCTGATCGAGCCGCAGATCGAACAACCCGCTCACCGGAAAACACCCCTTGAC
>CAUZWH010000037.1:0-13052 GCA_963583675.1 Alphaproteobacteria bacterium | reverse complement strand
CGCCATGAATTTGACGCCCACCACCATGTTGAATTCCTCCATCCGCCGCACACCTTGGAACTTCAGAGGTTCGATGAGGAAGTGGCCATAGTCTTCGTTTGCCTCCAGGTTGGCGCTGACTTTTTTGACAATTTTCTTCGCCAATTTGAGATCGGTATCGAAGGGCACCCTGAATTCGAGCTTCATGATCGCCCAATCGCGGCTGTAATTGGTTACCGAACTCAGCTCGCCATACGGAATCGTGTGTAGCGCGCCACGATGATGACGCACGCCTAACGATCGTACTGAGACCGACTCGACGGTGCCGCGCAATTCACCCATCTCTATATATTCGCCGACCCGGAACGCATCATAGATCAGGAAAACACGCCCGAAACAATGTCTTTCACTAACGCCTGGGCGCCAAAACCCAACGCGATACCCAAAACACCAGCGCCCGCCAAAATCGGCCCAATGATCACACCGAATACTTTCTCGGCGAGTGAATTCGACGCCGAGTCCAGAATCGAACTCACGTCCCACACCGCGCCAATCGAAAGGGCGGCGAGAATCACGAGCAGAAACCGGATCAAGCGATCGGCGATCGGGCGGTACAATTTGTAGCGGTTTGGCGGGTCTGGCTCGTGCGTGTGTTCGCCATCCTCCCCACCCTCTTCGTCGTCCTCCGCTTCGACCACATCGGGGGTTCGCTCCTCAACATCATCAAAAACGTGATCGACCATGACGTGGGCAAGCCGGATCGTGGGAATTAAAAGTGCCACCGCCACCATCGTCCAAAGCAAGGTTGGGACATCGGCGAGCCACAACAAAAATGCGACGACAACGACGGCGCTCGACAAGACCAGCTTGAAGTTTCCGGGTGTCGACGGCCCAGGGATCGTCTCGTCGGCCGGGTTCTCCACATCAGCGGCGGTGATCTCAATCGACGCATCGCTGCTGTGTTGCGCAGGCTTGGCACGCCATAGCGCGCCGACGAGTGCCAGCGATACGAGCGATGCCGCGATGAACTCCACCGCCAGGAGGGAGGGCGCCGCAATTGCCATACGGTCAATTGTGTCAACCACCAAGACCCCGAGCAGGCCAATTCCGCTAACCGCTAGCACCCATCGGTAGATGTTTCTTGCTGCCGCTTTGTCCAACGGCAGCAATCTCAAGTCATTAACATTCGGCGCCAGAACAAAGACGCCGATCATGATGATAAGCCGCATCAAAATAATGCCGACCAACAGCGAAATAACGATGTCTTCGACGAAGGCCGACCACTCGAAGGCGACAAAAAGCCCGATACTGCCAAAGGCAAACACGGCAATACTGCCTAACAACAAGGTGGCACGCAGCATCGCAGCCTTGAGGATGGTGCCGTAGGATTCGGGTTTCGAAAGCTCAATGCGTTTCAGAGTTCCGGACAAGTAGCTCCAATAAAGCCACTCCAGGCCAAAGCCACCGAACAAAAATATGATTATGTGAATCGCCGAGCGCAGAAACTCGCTCGCCGCCATGCTTTCGCTCCAAGCGGCTGCCAACGCACCTGACAACTGGGGGACGGTTAGTAGCGCCTGCGCGATCAACGAGCCCCTGGTTTCAATCTGGCTCAGGATTTCCTGAAAATACTTTTCGACTCCGGACGAGGAAATCCCGCCGTCTGTCGATTGGCTGGCTGTTTCGGCCGACCGCTGCCTCAATTTTTCGACTAGCGCCGGATTACTGAGGAGCCGCAGGAGTTCAGCGAGGTCGTCATCCGTCGCTTGGCGTTGCGCTGAATCTGTTTTGCTACCTCCCGACATCACTCCGGTAAGACCAAGCGGGGATTGTCCGTATGCGGGTGCAACGGCAACCGCCAGCAAAAGAAATGCGGCTACGCGGAGAATGATATTCATTTGCTTGCCATCGCTTGCGGCGCATTGTCGGCGCGGCGTGCTTGTGCCGCTTTCGCGCGGCGGAGGTCCTTGGGCTCGACATACGCGGGGAGCAATTTGTCGATGGCTATCGTCCCGCCGGGAGGGATGACCTGGCATGCCAGCCGAGTCTCGGGATCGGCATCAATACGATCCAACGTCGCCTGCTCGAGCGCCGATGCCGTCGGCAGTGCATCCCTACCATCGAGAATTCGTACCCGGCAGGTCCCGCAGCTCTCCTTCCCACCGCATAAACTCGCATGCGGAATATTGTTCATTCTGCTGACCTCGAGGATCGTCAGTCCTGTCGCAACGTCGAGTTCGGTCCCGTCGGCGTAAATTACCCGCAGCGCCGACCGCCCTTGCCGCACGCGGACGTATCGCGCCAGCAACACGATTGCGAGGAGCGCAAAATATGTCCACAGGCCGGCGCGAACTATGGCGAGCAGGGTCTGAAGAGCGTCTTCAGATAGGATTAGAATCTTCAACGCCGCTGGCGTAAATTTAGGATTCTTGTTTAGTTCAATAACCTCTTTGCCCGCCTCCACCATCCCCAATAGGGCAAGAAGCGGAATCGCGACAACCAGCGGATAGATGAACCCAGCGACTCGGGGCCACCAGTTTTGGATCCGCAGCCAGATCACTAGACCCATGCAACCATGGATCCACGCGATCATGGTCACGATAACCTGCTGTAGTCCCGAGGCCAGGTCCAACACCCAAAACAGAGTCAAGATCGAGAAATAGGTCTGCCGTAAATCGGTCATGATCGGCATCACGACATTCCCCACGATATGGCCGATCAATAGCGGGAATATCAATAACTGTACGCCGGGCACGAAGCCGGCGTGAACTTCCCCCAGTGTCTCCTAGAACTCCGCGAGCAGCCGGCCGAATCCAGGGATCTTGTCGTCTATGCCGTTGCTGCGCAGCGCGTGCCAGTACGTGTACCGGATCTGGGCGATAACCGGCTTGCCGAGCCAACGCTCAGCAACGACTGCAAGCGGACCCATCGGCAAGTTGGCGCCGAATTGTACGATCGCCTCGACGTCACCGCCGTCCACTTTTTCGATGGCTTCGCGCATCCGCTGATCCGTGGTCTGCGCGATCTCACTCGGTTTCTCATGAGCGATATGTTCGGCCCGCACCAAGGTGCAGCCGATCGCTTCGAGGTACTCGGCCAGATGGGGCTCGGCGCTTGGATGATACGGCGTGATGATGCCGACTCGGCCCGTCACCCCATAAGCGTCCAGCGCCGGCCGTAGCGCGTCGGCGGGCTGGGTCACGCCGACGCCGCCGGTGCGTTTGGCGATGCGTTCGCGAACCTTGCGGCTGGGCTCGAGGCCGCCACCCCACACGGCCTCGCCCGAAATCCCCAGGATGAGATGGTCGGGTTCGCATGTCATCACGCGGTCGACCGCATCTTCGAGCGAGGCGTCGATCTCGCGCAGCATCCGCTCAAAACCCGCTTGGTCCTCGGTTTGCTGATTGGTGATGAGCATGCGGGCCGTGTGATTGGTTACGCCGGCCGGCCGCATCGCATCCAATTCGGGTTGCATAGAAGTGTTGGTCGAGGGCGTGATGACCCCAAACTTCTTGCGCCATCCGAAATAATCAGTCACCTGTCTCCTCCGAGCAATCGCGTTCCTCGTTCGCTATAATCTACCATCTGTCAATCGTCGGCGTCTGACAATGGAGCGCCGAAAAAGGGAGGAAAGAGTGGATCTCAAATATGTAATGTCGTCGGACTCGCACATTATCGAGCCCTACGACCTGTGGACCAATGCGCTCGGCGACAAGCACGGCGACAAAGTGCCGCATCGGGTTTCCGAAGCGAAGGGGATCAAGGGCGACTTTGTCTTCCTCGGCTACGACTACATGGGCGTCGACGACCTCCGCCAGGAGAACGCTGGTGACACGCCGGATTCCACCGTAGCGGTCGAGACCGGCGACCTCGATCCGGAACTCGCCGCACGTGTGCTCAAGGCAAATTCCGATCCCGAGGAACGCCTTAAGCTGATGGATATGGACGGTGTCGATTCCGAGCTTATCCAGGCCACCAACATGCTGCTGGCCATGCGGATTCGCGAAACCGCAGTGCTGAACGACTGCGCCGCCGTTTTCAACGATTTCTGTGTCGAGTATTGCGAATATGACCCGCAGCGCCTGGTCGGCTCGGCGATGATCCCGATGCACGACGTCGATTGGGCCATCGCAGAACTTCAGCGGACCCGCAAGAAAGGGTTGCGGACCGCCATCATCAACACCGACCTGCCAGAAAACTTCGCGCCTTATCGCAAGCCGGAATACGACAAGTTCTGGGCCGCGGCGGTCGACCTCGACATGCCGGTCACGTTGCACCTTGGCACTGGCGAGACCGTCGACCCCTTCTGCTTCATCACGCCTGAAGAACAGGAGTGGGGTCCCAAATACTTCCTCGCCGTGTTTGGCGATCAGCAATATGCACTAGTCAACGAGTTCATCTTTGGTGGCATCTTCGACCGCTTCCCGACGCTGCAGCTCATCACTGGCGAATACGAGTGTTCATGGTTCCCCTACTGGCTCTACCGCTGCAAGCAGATGCAGGGCGCGTTGGGCATGGCGATGAACATCCCGCAGATCAAACGCTCGATCGAGGAATATGTTGCCGAAAATATGTGGATCGCGTTCACCGACGATCTCTATTTCGATCGGTCCTGGGACGTGATTGGTGAGGATCGCATCATGTGGGGATCGGATTATCCGCATCCGCGCAACACGTTCCCCAACAGTCACGACATCATCAAGAACCGCTTGGCCGGTACGCCCGACCGGGTCGTTGCCAAGGCCGCGGGGCTCAATTGCGCCCGGCTGTTCGATCTCCCGGTTCCCGAAGCGGCGGCGGCGATCGCGGCTGAGTAAACGCATCGAAATTCGCACGTCACTATTTGAAACAGACGGGAGGCTTCGGCCTCCCGTTTTTCTTACGATGGCCGTGGAGAACAACTGATAGGCGCGCTTAGCCGCTGAGAACGGATGGTAGCCACAGCGTGAGTGCGGGAAACGCGATCAGAACGGCGACCCGTAAGAGTTCGGCGAAGAAGAAGGGGGCGACCCCAAGGAAGGTTTCCTTCATCGGCACATCTTCGGCCAGCGCGGAAATAACAAACACGTTCATCCCAACCGGCGGGGTAATCAGACCAAGCTCGACGACGATCAGCGCCAGGATGCCGAACCAAATCTTCAGACTCTCGCTGTCCATGCCGAAGGCGGCGTCGGCCGCGGTTACATAGTCGCCGCCGTTCAATCCGACCAGTACCGGCCAAAAGAACGGGATGGCCAGCAGGATCATCGACAGGCTGTCCATCAGACACCCAAGCAGGATCAGCGCGATCAGTAGGATGATCACGATCGATAGGGCCGGCAGTCCGGAATTGATCATCCACTCGGCCATCGCCTGTGGCACGCCACCGCGCGACATGAAGATCTTCAGCATCTCTGCGCCCAGCAGGATCAGATAGATCATGCCGGTGGTGCGCGCGGTTTCGAGCAGCGCGATCTTGAGTTCGGCTAGCCTGACCATGCCGCGCCCAACCCCGTAGGCCGTGACCAGGAATACGCCGACGGCAGCGGCCGGGGTTGGATTGAAGAAACCGAAATAGATTCCGCCGATCACCAACCCGAAGATGATCACGACCGGCACCACCCGCACGGTCGCCGCGATCAGCTCGGCGCGGCCGGCTGGGTCTCCCCTGGGACCTGCCTCCGGGCGTACCCACACATAAATCGCGATGGTGATCAGGAACAGCAATACCGCCATCAGCCCTGGAATGAAGGCGGCCATGAACATCGTGATGATGTTCGCCTCGACGATGATGGCGTACACCACCAACACCACCGACGGTGGGATCAGGATTCCGAGCACACCGCCGGCTGCCAGTGTGCCCGTGGCGAGCGCGCCGGAATAGTTGTAGCGACGCAGTTCCGGCAGCGCGACCTGACCCATCGTCGAAGCGGTGGCCAGCGACGATCCGCACACCGCGCCAAACCCCGCACAGGCCGCGATCGCCGACATCGCCACGCCGCCGCGCATCCAGCCGAGCCAGGCATTGGTGGCGCGAAACAGATCGCGGCTGAGGCCGGCCCGCGTCGCAATTGCTCCCATCAATACGAACATCGGTACCACTGAAAGGTCGTAGATCGAGAACTGGGCGTAGGCCAGATCCTTGAGCTGGCTCATGAAGATGGCCGGCCCGTTCAGGATCGTGACGCCGACCCCACCCACCACGATCATGGCATAGGCGATCGGCATGCGGATCGCGATCAGCCCAATCAGCGCGATCAGGCCGGCAAGGCCGATCAGAAGATTGGATTCCATGCCGGGCCGCCCCTCACCCCGAGGGATGCACGCCGCGGAGTGCCTGACCCACGGTAATCGCCGAAGCGACGATGAGTAGCGCCAGCGAAATGAGGATTGGCGGGAAGGCGGTCCACAGCGGGATGTTGAGGATAGTCGTGACCTCCTCATATTCGAGGTAGCTGGCCAGACCATCCGACATCCGCCAGATCAGAAGCACCGAGAACGCCACGGCCACCAGTGCCGCGAGCAGGGCGAACAGCGCGACCCAACGCGGCGAAGCGCGCGAAGTGAAGATATCGGCGGTGACGTTGGTGCCGGTGAGTTGGCAATAGGGCAGAAAGCTGAAGGCAGCGATCGCCACGCCCATCTGCACCATCTCGAAGTCGCCGGGCACCGGGAAGCCCAATGCCGATAGCGAGATCACCGACCAGGTATTCATCAACACGATGGCGAGCAACAGCGCCCCGCCCAGCAGGGCCCAGCCCTCAATAATGCGACGGGCGAGGCCGATCGGCCCCGCCCGCTTATCGATTCCGATAGTTATCGCAGTCACCTCAGTTGGAGTATTTGGAGATCAGCCTCCGCGCCTTGGCGACCAGCGCCCTGCCATCGATGCCCTTGTCCTTCACTTCTTCGATCCACCGTTCGACGACCGGCTCGAGCACCTCGCGGAACGCCTCGGTCTCGGCCTGGGTCAGCGTAATGTGCTCATTACCGGCCTTGGTGGCGATCTTGATGCCGCCGTCGTCGTTACGGCCCCAGATACGCCCGACCTCCTGCCACCAGTCCGGGCCGGAGGCCTCCATGAACGCCTTCTGGATATCCTTGGGCAGGCTGTCCCAACGGGCCTGGTTCATCGACACCTGAAAAGTGGTGGTGCCGAACCGGGTCTTGTTGAACCCCTCGATCTGATACTTGGTCTGATCCTGGAGTTTCAGAGGTGCGATGATCTCCCACGGGATAAGCGCGCCATCGACCAGCTTCTTGGCGAGCGCCTGGGGCAGTTGCGGGACCGGCATACCGACCGGCGATGCACCCAGCGCCTGGATAATCCAGGCCCCAGTGCGGGTCGGAATGCGCATCTTTATGCCCTTGAGATCGGCCGGCTTGCGCACCAGCTTGTCGACCATCTGAATCCCCTGGCCGGCATGGACGTGCAGGAACATCACCTTCACGCCTTTGTATTCGGGCGCGAGATCGTCGGCGAACATATCGTACATGGCCCGGGTCGTCGCGGCCGGATCGTTCGTGTGGATGAACGGCAGCTCAAATACTTCGGAGCGTTGGAACAGACCCGGCGTATAGCCGTTCACCGTCCACACGATATCGACCACGCCGTCTAGCGCCTGGCGGATCAACTGCGGCGGCTTGCCGCCCAACGACATCGACGGATAGATATCAATTTTCACCTTGCCGCCGGAGTTTTTGGTCACCTGGGCGGCCCACGGCACCAGCATCTTGGTGTGGGCCGGCGCCTTAGCGCTCAATAGGTGATGGAGTTTGAAAACATGTTCTTGGGCGTGACCAACGCTCGATAAGCCCACAACGATCGCGAGGCCAATCACGGCCACCGTCAAAATCCTGGTAATCCGCATTGTTTCCTCCTGTTGATTGATACGCCTGTAAGATCTGCGCTTTGGGGAAGCGTACCTCCCGCGTCTGCCCGCCTCAAGAAACACGGCGGGACCCACCGGTCGTCAGCGGAGTCAAATCCTGGACGATGCCAGATCGCCGGGCGCCTACTCCATTCGGTAGGAGCCCGCAATGCCTTGCGGCCGCCAGTGCATAAAGGCAATCAACAATACGCCATAGATCATCAATCGCATTTCAGCGGCGAGCGTAATTGGCATATCGATAAAGCGTAGGCCCTCAGGGATCAAAATGAGCAGGAGCGCGCCAACGAACGGGCCCGCAAACGCATTCCCGACACCACCTATTACGATCATCGATAACAACAATGTTGCTTCGCTGATGTCGGCGATCGTCGGATTGACGAAGTTGATATAGGACGACAGCATGGCGCCGGCAAAGCCGGCAAGCCCACAGGCGATCGCCACCGCCCACACCTTCGCGGCCCGCACGTTCTTGCCAAGGCCGCGCGCCGCCAACTCGTCATCGCGCAGCGCGCGCAACATACGCCCCCAGGGCGATTCCAAGAGAAAGCGCGACACTAGCGCTGCACAGACCGCAAATGCACTAAACAAAATGGCGATGGAAATTTTGTCGTCGAATAGATACCCGAAGATGTTGGGTGGCGGCACGGCCGATAGGCCGGAGTCACCGTTGGTCATATTGCTCCAGGCTCCCACCGGCGCGCTCGGGTCGTACCAGTTCTTGAGAACCGTAAAGATCATCACCTGGACCGCGAGCGAGATGAGGACGAAAAAATCGCCGCGAAAGCGCCACGACGCGATCGACAACATCATGCTGAAGACGACTGAGATGACGATCGCGAGCAGCGCTGCTGGAATGAACCCCCAGTCGAGCAATAAGGCGGTAACCGCATAGGTATAAGCGCCGACGCCAAAAAAGGCGGCATGGGCCAAGGTGAGGAGGCCGACGTAACCCACAATAACATTAAGGCTGAGAGCGACGATCAGGTAGATGTCGAACAAAATCAGCAGGTGGAGGGCATAGTTCACATAGCTCACGAGGCTGCCTCCGATTTAGGCCGCGCACGTCTTATTTGATGGTGCACGGTAGACGATGCGCGGTACTTCATTTTTTTACCGGCCAGCCTGGAAACGTCACCGGAACCTTAGCGTCTGACACCACAATCGCCACACCATTCGGGGCCGCGTACCGGCCCCTAAAGACCGAACAACCGCACGGCGTTCTCGCCCACCACTTTCTTCTGATCAGCCAGCGGTAGCTCGCCGTAGATGTCAGCGATAGCTTCCTGGGTGTCGTAGTTGACCGAGCGCACGTGCGGGAAGTCGGAGCCCCACAGGATACAATCGGCGCCGACCCGGCGGATCGTATCGACCCCGAATGGATCATCGGTCATGCCGTGCCAGATCCGCGTGGTCAAATACTCGCTTGGTTTCATCTTGAGTTTGGGCAGGTCGAGGATGCCCCGGAACTGCTCGTGGATCTGATCGTCGCGAAATAGAAAGTACAAGAGCCACGAGATATCGTATTCGGCATCGATCAATTTGAGCTTGGGGTGCCGATCGAGAATGCCACCGAAGATGAACTCGTTCGACAGCGTGGTCTGCACCTCGTGCCACATCTCGTGGATGCCTTTCGGCGCCACGGCAAGTTGCTCGGGCGTGATGGCATAAACGATGGGATCCTGAACGCGGCCGGTAACGATATGGATTAGCACAGGCACATCCAAGTCTTCGGTTGCCGACCAGAACGGATCATAAGAGGGGTCGCGTAGCGGCGGGCAACCGTTCGGAGCCACGGTGTTGATTAGCGCTGCGCGCAGCCCCTTTTTTCGCACTCGGTGCAGTTCTTCGATCGACCATTCGGGCTCGTGCAACGGGATCACCGCGTTGCCGATTAAGCGCGCCGGATCATGGGAACAATACTCAGCGATCCAATCGTTATAGGCACGTGCTGCGGTTTGCACGACCCGCGCGTCATCGATCTGCATCACCGCCGAAAACAGGGTTGGAAACAAAAGTTCGGCGTCAATTCCGGCACGCTCCTGAAAAGTGACGCGTACTTCGGGATCGTACCCGGCTTCGATCAGAATACGGGCCTCGTCGCTTTCGGCACCTGTGACGTCGGTCGACAGATGCCGCACCACATATTGACCGGTATAGAAGAAGGAGCCCGCCACGCCATCATAATTGTCGACCGGGCGCGGCGTTCGTTCACCCAACTCGTTGCCGACCCTCTGCTGCCAAAGTTCGGCAGGTTCGCGAACGTGAGAATCCGATGAGATTATTTTTTCGAAAGTCGCCATTTGCTACGTACCATTCCTAAAATTCAGGCGCGAGTGTAGCACGAGCGGGGCGGTACTTAGGCCCGCGACCGCGCCTTGATTTTCGCCGCCGTTGCAGCAATGATCGCGCCGCTCGAAGTGGCCGGTTGCGACCATTCCGCGCTTGGGGAGGGAACGCGGCTAACATGCAAGTCTTTGTCAATGGTGCGATCAGCGGGTTGGAAATCGCCGTGCTCGGCCTGGCGTTCCAACTGGTTTATCTGCCGACCAAGGTGTTTCACATCGCGTTGGGCGCCCTTTATTCGGCCGCCCCATTTCTTGCCTGGGAAGCCATGCAGCAGGGCGTGCCCCCAGTACCGGCAATTTTCCTAGGAATATTTGGTACGTTTTTGCTTTCCGTCGCCATGGAAGCCTTCAACCATGGGCGCATAGCCGGGCGGCAAGGCTCGTTCGCTGCGCACTTCGTTTCCTCGCTCGGCCTCTACATTATCGTCGTGCAGTTCGTCGCAGTCGTGTGGGGCAATGAACCCAAGGTCCTGCGCTCCGGTATCGACGCCGTGACGTTTATCGGGCCGGTTGTTGTAACCAATTCCGAATGGTGGACGATCGGCGGGTGCGGGCTGTTGATCGTCGTCTTCTTCGTTTGGCTGCGATTCACCAGCGTCGGCCTCCAGTTTCGCGGCCTTGCCGATAATCCCAGTGAGTTGGCTCTACGCGGTTACAACGTGCGCCAACTCCGCTACGTCGCGTTTGGGATTTCAGGCGCCATGATCGGCGTGGCTTCGATCCTGGGCGCCCGCGATGCCGGATTTTGGTCGCATGGCGGCCTCAGCATCCTGCTGCTTGCAATCGTCGCCGCAATTATCGGTGGCCGGTTCTCGTTTTTTGGCGCCGTGATCGGTGGCTTCCTGCTCGGCCTCGTTCGCTCCGAGGTCGAGTGGTACATCGAGGCGAAATGGATCGACGCCGCCACCTTCGCACTTCTATTGATATTCCTGCTGTTCCGCCCGGCCGGCATCATTACCCGCCGCGCACGCCTTGAGGCGGAGGCTGAATCGTGAACTACGTAAATTACGGTCTCCACCTCCTGATCCTGTTCGACATCTACCTAATCGTTGCGCTCAGCCTCAACGTCATCATTGGCTATGTTGGACTCCTCACCCTGGCACATGCCGCCTATTTCGGGATCGGAGCGTATACCTACGCTCTAACCACGCTGTTGCTCGATTGGGGATTCATTCCCGCGGCGCTTCTCGCGATCGTCGTCTCCGTCATCTTCAGCATGATGTTGTCGGTAGCGTCGTGGCGCTTCCGTGGCGATTTCTTCGTTCTTATTTCGCTGGCGATCCAGGTGATGATCTTCACGGTTCTGAAGAATTGGCACGACACGAGCCAGCCGATCGGGACCTGGGGAAACATGACCAACGGCGATTTCGGGCTTATCGATGTCCCGTCGCCGAATCTTTTCGGCTACATATTCGACGACAAGATTTCCGTCGCGATTTTGTATAGCGCGTTCGCGTTGGGCGCCGTACTGATCTCGCGGGTCCTCCTGGAGTCTCCTTGGGGACGTATGTTGCGGGCGTTGCGAGACGACGAATTGGCCGCTCGCGGCCTTGGCAAGAATGTGCGCGCGGCCAAGGTGTGGGCTGTGGGCGTTGGTTGTGGACTCGCCGGCTTCGCCGGCGCCATGCTGTCGTCCTATATCAACTTCGTCAATCCGACGATCGCCGACATCAGCGAAGCGACTTTATTGTTATCGATGATCATTATTGGTGGCGTCGGCAACGCATTCCGTGGACCATTTTTCGGCGCCCTCCTGCTGATTCTAATCCCCGAAGGACTGCGCTTCGTCGACATGCCCATTACCCTTGCCGCAGAAATGCGCTTGATGATCTACGGCTTCCTGCTGTTAGCCTTCATGCACTGGCGTCCCCAAGGCGTCGCCGGCTCTTACCGAATGGAATAGCGGCCGGACTTTATTTATTTACCCCTCAGAACCATTGTGCTCCTCTCAAGCTCTACTCCCTCTCCCATGAGTGGGAGAGGGCTGGGGTGAGGGTTGATCCCCATCCCACGCTTTAGGCACCCGCCAGCAACAGTTCAGCCAGTTCTCTTGGTTTCGTGATCATCGGATCATGCCCGGTGGCAATCTCAAAATAGTTGCAATCGGGATCGTCGCGCGCAGCCGCCGCTGTTGCCTCAAGACCGCCGAGAACCGGATCGGTACATGCGACATAAGTTCGTTTCGCAATGTTCTTGTAGGCGCCGGTCAGCTCGATTTGCTGCTCGTGCGTGGCCATCGGCATGCCAACCGACTTTGCCGTCACCCAAGCGACATCCCCAGGATCGGTAATACCCAGAGCTTCTGGTGGGGCTGGCGGCATCCGCGTCGGATCATCGTTTGCCGCGGCCGCCGCGCGCACGGATGCCGCCATCTCGGGCGGGATCAAATCAACGATCGCTTTGCCATCTTCGGGGATCACTGCATCGACATAGAAAAGGTGGGCGATGCGGTCCGGCATGCGGTCGGCAACCGCCGTGATCACCATCCCGGCATAGCTATGCCCCACCAAAATCACGTCGCTCAAATCCTCCCATTCGAGCCAAGCGCCGACGTCTTGAATGTGCAGATTGAGATCGATGACCGCACCTAATTTGGTTTTACCGACCAGATGGCTGCGGTCGCCGAGCCCGGTCAGCGATGGCGCGAGCACGGTATGACCGGCCGCGCTCAACAATGGCGTTACGCGTTGCCAACACCATCCGCCCAGCCAAGATCCATGAACCAGTACGTAGTTCGCCACTACTCCCCTCCCAATCTCAATCGAATGCGATCGAAACAGCATGATAATACGCTACCGAGCAAGGGCGTCGTAACACACCACCGGCGCTGGACTCTATCCCGTTAGGCAAATATCTT
>CAUZWH010000036.1:0-13089 GCA_963583675.1 Alphaproteobacteria bacterium | reverse complement strand
TTGGTCGGCCGCACCTGCCAACCATGCGGCGTCTTGAGCCTGCGGCCGCGATGTTTACCGGCGATGATCCGCATCGCGCTTACGCTGCTCGCGCAGCTGTTTTCCGAAAGCTTTGCTAAGAACTTTGTCGAGAACGGTGGCGGGCACTTCGCGGACGTCGTTTGCTGCCAATGACGCCAATTCGAACGGGCCAAAGGCGACCCGGATCAGCCGGTTGACAGCCAGTTCCATGCTTTCAAATACCCGTCTGATCTCGCGATTCTTCCCCTCACGCAGGTTGACCGTCAGCCAGTTGTTTCGGCCCTCGCGATCGAGTCGCGCGCCGATCGGTCCGTAGCGGATACCGTCGACGGTAAGCCCATGTTTGAGATCGTCAAGCGCTTGTGGCGACACCTGCCCATGGGCCCGCACACGATAGCGCCGCACCCATCCCGTCTTTGGGTGCTCAAGTTTGCGTGCGAGCTCACCATCATTGGTGAGCAACAAGAGCCCCTCCGAGTTCATGTCGAGGCGACCAACACTCACCACACGCGGCAGGTCGGTTGGCATGCGCTCAAAGATAGTGGCGCGCCCTTGCGGATCGCGCGCGGTCGTCAACAGGCCGCGGGGTTTGTGATAGCGCCAGAGGCGGGCGGGTTCGGCTGCTGGGAGTGGTCTGCCATCGACCGTTATGACCTGGGTCGGCTCCACATTGATCGCGGCCCGGTCGATTGCCCCGCCATCAATCGCGACGCGTCCGGCGAGGATCCACTGTTCGGCTTGGCGCCGAGAGCACAGGCCGGCGCGTGCGATTCGCTTGGCGATCCGTTCGCCGGCGTTGGGGGTTACGGTTGCCAAATCGTCTAGTTTGGCGTTCGGGGCTTTCAATGCCACCGCTTATCGACAAGCGTCAACGAACGCGTCGAGAATCCGGCCATCACCCTCGTTGACCAAATATTCGGGGTGCCACTGGACGCCGATGCAGAATCGTTGCCGCGGATCCTCGATACCTTCAATCACACCGTCGGGCGCCAAGGCGTTGACAACGACGCCGGCGCCGACATCGTGCGCGGCTTGATGGTGCGCCGAGTTAACGGCTAGTTCATCGGTGCCGACCAGCGCATGCAAGAGCGTACCGGTAATAACATTAACCGAGTGGCCGGGTTCATTCCTCGGATTGGGCTGTTCGTGGGCCAGCGCATCAACAACAGTGTCGGGTATGTGCTGAATGAGCGTACCGCCGAGCACGACGTTGAGGAGTTGCTGGCCGCCACAGATGCCCAATACCGGCTTGTCCTGGGCGAGCGAGGCCTCGGTGATGGCTATTTCAAAGGTGGTGCGGCGGTCTTTGGTTTTCACGGTTTGGTGGCGGTCGTCGGCACCGAATAGCTTTGGATCAACGTCGAAGTCGCCTCCCGAGATCAGGAGGCCATCAACCCGTGCCATGCAGCTTTCGGCGGCATCGACGGTGTGGGGTAGCAGCACCGGCACCGCGCCTGCATCGGCCACAACATCGCAATAGTTCTGGCGTAGGGCATACCACGGCAGCTTGGCGTAGCTGCCACTATCTTCAGAATCGAGCGTGATACCGATGAGGGGGCGTTGCGGCATGGCCGGGAGTTTATGGTGTGTCAGCGGCAACGACAATGAACCACATCTCGCCAGCCTTGAACTCGTCGTGGCCGCCCGGCAAGGTCGGCCGATGACCGAACACAAGGGGTATATGGGGCGCGCGCTTGAGGAAGCCATGCGCGCGGCGAGGCGCGGCGAGGTCCCTGTCGGCGCGGTGGTGGTCGATGCCGAGGAAAACGTCGTGATCGCAGCGTGTGGCAATCGCGTCATCGAGCGCCATGATCCGACAGCGCATGCAGAAATGCTGGCTATTCGAGAGGCCGCGGACAAGCTCAGCAACGAGCGCCTCGTGGGTTGCGATCTCTACGTAACGCTCGAGCCCTGTCCGATGTGCGCACAGGCTCTCGCCCTAGCGCGGATTCGCCGATTGTATTTTGGCGCCTCCGATCCCAAGGGCGGCGGCGTTGAGCATGGCCCACGAATCTTCGAACAACCGACGTGTCACCACCGGCCCGAAATCTATGGCGGGATCGACGCACAGCGCGCTACGGCGCTTCTCAAAGACTTCTTCAGCACCAGGCGATAAGCTCGCCGGCACGGTAGCGAGGGACGGAAGACGATGGACTTCGAACACTCAGATCGCGTGAAGGTGCTCAAGGTCGAGCTCGAGGCCTTCATGGCAGCAGAAATTTATCCCAACGAAGAGTTAGCCGAGGCACAGATAGCCGAGGGCGATCGCTGGCAGCCGCTCGCGATCGTCGAAGAGCTCAAGACGAAAGCCAAGGCGGCGGGGCTGTGGAACCTTTTCCTGCCCGATCCCGACCACGGGGCGGGCCTCTCCAACGTCGAATACGCGACCTTGTGTGAGGTCATGGGGCGGTCACCGATTGCACCGGAAGTTTTCAATTGTTCTGCGCCCGATACCGGCAACATGGAAACTTTCTGGAAATATGGCGACGAGGCACAAAAGGCGGCTTGGTTGGTGCCGTTGCTAGCCGGTGAGATTCGTTCGGCCTTCGTGATGACCGAACCCGACGTGGCGTCGTCGGACGCGCGCAATATTCAATCGCGCATTGTCCGCGACGGCGACGACTATGTGGTCAACGGGCATAAATGGTGGATCTCGGGCGCCGGCGATCCGCGTTGCAAGATCCTTATTTTCATGGGTAAGACCGATCCCGGTGCCGAGCCCTACCGCCAGCAGTCGATGATACTCGTACCCACGGATACACCGGGCGTCACGGTTGTGCGCCCGCTACCGGTTTTTGGCTACGACGATGCGCCGCACGGGCATTGTGAGATGACGTTTGCCGATGTCCGCGTGCCCAAAGAGAACATCCTCTTGGGCGAGGGCCGGGGGTTTGAGATTGCCCAGGGTCGGCTTGGCCCGGGACGAATTCATCACTGTATGCGGGCGATCGGTCAGGCTGAACGAGCCCTGGAAGCCCTGTGCAAGCGAGCCCAATCACGCGTTGCCTTCGGAAAGCCTCTAGCCGATCAGGGCGTCGTGCGCCAGATGATTGCAAATTGTCGCATGGAGATTAATCAGGCGCGCTTGTTAACGCTGTACACCGCGTGGTTGATCGATTCGGTTGGTGCCAAGGAAGCGCGCAACGAGATTGCGCAGATCAAAGTGGCGGTCCCCAACATGCTGCAACGCGTTCTCGATCAAGCCATTGAGGTTCACGGTGCGGCCGGCGTGTCCGATGATTTCGGCCTTGGCTGGTCCTACGCTTGGGGGCGCATCTTGCGAATTGTCGATGGCCCTGATGCCGTCCATCGCGAGACTGTGGCGAAGCTGGAGTTACGAAAATACAATTAGAAGGCGGCTCTCCGGCTAGCTTTCCATCGCCTCGACCTGGGCCCACGCCAGCTCGGCCAACCCGCGCGCCATTGCGCCCATTTCCCCGGCATGCTCACTAGCCGCGGTGCCGTCCATTACCCGCCCCATGATGCCTTGGAGGATCGCCGCCAGGCGCCACATGTTGTAGGCCATGTAGTATTCCCAATGGGTGGGCTGCGCCCGCCCGGTGCGCCAACAATAGGCCGAGAGATATTCCTGCTCGCTGGGAATGCCAAGGGCGGCGAGATCCATACCCTTGAAGCCGCGGCCGGTTTCCGGCGGCAAGCGCCACGGCATGCAGTGGTAGGCGAAATCGGCAATTGGGTGGCCGAGGGTTGAAATCTCCCAATCGAGTATTGCCAGCAGGCGCGGTTCAGCGTTATCGAAAATCATGTTGTCGAGCCGGTAATCGCCATGGACCAGCGTGGTCTCGTCGTCGTCGGGGAGATGAGATGGCAGCCATTCGATGAGGCGATCCATCTCCGCAATCGTCTCGGTCTCCGAGGCCCGATATTGCTTGCTCCAGCGCCCAATCTGGCGGGCCACATAGTCAGCCGGTTTGCCAAAATCCTCAAGGCCGACCGCACGGGTGTCGACGCTGTGAAGCTTGGCGATGCCATCGTTCATAGCTTCGAACACCGCTGTCCGGAATGAGGGATCGCGTTCAGGAAGCCAGAGTTCCCAATACACCCGGCCTTCGACGTATTCCATGACGTAGAACGGCGTGCCGATGATTTTGGGCTCCTTGCACAAGACGAACACCCGTGGGGTCGGCACATCGGTTTCCTGCAACGCTTGGAGCACTCGATATTCGCGGTCGACGGCGTGCGCCGAGGGCAGTAATTTGCCGGGCGGTTTGCGCCGCACGACGTAACGCGCATTGGCAGCGGTTACTCGATAGGTGGGATTGGATTGGCCGCCGCGAAACTGTTCAACCTCGATCGGTCCGCGGAAGCCCCCGATATGTTCAGCCAGATAGCGTGCCAACGCATCGGCATCGATGCGATGGGCATCGCGCACCGGCATCGTGCCTCTGAATCGATCATCGCGGGTAGGATCGGTCATGCCTTTTGCTTTTCGCGCAGGATCGCACGCCAGCCGATATCGCCACGATAGAAACCCTCGGGCCACTCGATCCGATCGATCGCGCGGTAGGCGCTCAATTGCGCCGACTTAACGTCATCCCCCAAGGCCGTGATCCCGAGCACGCGACCTCCGTTGGCGACGATCGAATCACCATCGCGCTTGGTTCCGGCGTGGAACGCGATGACGTCGTCCAACTCGGCAAGTCGATCGAGCCCGCCAATGCTGCTACCGCTCTCATAATCGCCTGGGTAGCCGCGGGACGCCATGATCACGCACAACGCGGTGCGATCGTTCCACCTGAGATCAAGTTGGTCCAGCGCACCGTCACGGGCCGCCATCAATGCGGGCAATAGGTCGGATTTGAGGCGTGGCATAAGGACCTGGCACTCCGGATCACCGAAGCGGATGTTGTACTCCAGCAGCTTTGGTCCCTGCTCGTCGATCATTAGGCCCGCATACAAAACGCCTTTGTAGGGGCACCCTTCGGCCGCCATCGCCGCGACCGTTGGCTGGATAATACGTCCCATCACCTCGTCGTGCAGCGTCTTGGTCATGACGGGGGCAGGTGAGTAGGCACCCATGCCGCCGGTGTTGGGTCCGGTATCGCCATCGCCGACGGCTTTGTGGTCTTGTGCGGAAACCATCGGTAACGCGGTGTGGCCATCAACTAGCGCGAAAAAACTGGCTTCCTCGCCCTCCAGGAACTCTTCGATGACAATCTCATTGCCGGCTTCGCCAAACCGGCCGCCGAGGATGTCGGCGATGGCCGCATTCGCTTGGTCGACGGATTCGGCGATTACGACACCTTTTCCGGCCGCGAGCCCATCGGCCTTGACGACGATAGGCACGCCTTTTTTCGCGACAAACGCCCGCGCAGCGTCAGGTTCTGAGAACCTGCCATAAGCGGCGGTTGGAATGTCGTATTTCGTGCACAACTCTTTGGTAAAGGCTTTCGAGCCCTCGAGCGCAGATGCCGCTTGGCTGGGGCCGAAGGTCTTGATACCGGCTGCTTCGAGATGATCGACAGCGCCCGCGACGAGAGGGCCTTCAGGGCCGATCACAACGAAATCGATGCCTTCGTCGTGACAGAACGAGGTCAATTTGGCGAAATCAAGCGGCGCGATATCGATGCAGGTTGCGACATCCGCGATGCCCCCGTTGCCGGGTGCGCAATATAGCGAGTCAACCAGTGCCGAGGCTGACAAAGCCCAGCATAATGCGTGCTCGCGGCCACCGGATCCGACGACGAGAACTTTCATCGCCCGCGACCTCCATGGTTTATTGTTCGTGCGACGCAGCTATGGCGCCGTCGGAGGCGCTTTGTATCATAGGGGGTTGGCTGGACAAATGGTGCCGCCACAATGACCGATTCGTTTCTTGATACGGCCCCGGAAACCGAGCCCGGACATAATCTTCCGGAATATTCGGTAAGTGAACTGTCGTCCAAGCTCAAACGCACCGTGGAAGACGCCTACGCACGGGTGCGCGTGCGCGGCGAGGTCTCGCGCTTGTCGCAGCCGAGTTCGGGACACCTCTATCTGACTCTCAAGGATGCCGACGCAGTTTTGGCCGCGGTTTGTTGGCGCGGTACAGCCACCGGCCTTCGCTTCGTCCCCGAGGACGGGCTTGAGGTTATCTGTAGCGGCCGGATTACAACCTATCCTGGACGATCTCAATACCAACTGATCATCGATTCGATCGAGCCGGCGGGCGAGGGCGCTCTAATGGCGCTGTTGGAGAATCGGCGCAAGCAGCTTGCCGCGGAGGGCCTGTTCGATGAGTCCCGCAAACGGGCGTTGCCGTATTTGCCCGATGTTATCGGCGTGATAACGTCTCCAACCGGCGCGGTGCTGAGCGATATCCGTCACCGGCTCGCCGATCGTTTCCCGCGCCACGTTCTGCTATGGCCGGTGGCGGTGCAGGGCGAGCACGCGGCAGCGCAAATCGCAGCGGCGATTGCAGGCTTCAACAATCTCGAGCCCGGCGGGTTGGTGCCGCGCCCCGACGTCCTCATCGTGGCTCGCGGGGGCGGCAGTCTGGAGGATTTGTGGGCCTTCAATGAGGAAATCGTCGTTCGCGCCGCGGCTGATAGTATCATTCCGCTAATCTCCGGAGTCGGCCACGAAACCGACACCACGCTGATCGATTTTGCCGCCGATCGGCGGGCACCGACGCCAACCGCCGCTGCGGAGATATCGGTTCCCGTGCGCCGGGAGCTTGAAGTCACAGTGCTCGACCAAGAGCGACGGTTGATCAACGGGGTTGGGCGTCGTTTTGATGAAGCGCGTACCGGACTCAAGGCGTCGACCCGCGGACTGCGCGACCCGCGCCAGCTGATTGAGATCGCGACCCAGCGCTTGGATGATGTCGGAGAGGCGCTACGCCGAGCTTTATTGGTTGGGACCGAGCGTCAGCGCAGCCGATTTGCCGACAGCGCCGGGCGTTTGCAACCCAATCAGCTGAGCCAGGAACTGGCCGGCAAGGAACGCCAATTGGCGAGCATCGCCGAACGTCTCGTGCCCTCGCTGGGGCGCACAGTTTCGAGTTTGGAGGCTCGCCTTAACGGGATCGCTAATCGTCTGCGCCCTCGCCAACTCGTTCGAGAGGTCTCCAGCCGCCAGGACGTTCTTGCCAAATTGGCCGCGCGCATGCCCGACGCGCTGGCGCGTCTCCTTGGCACCGTCCGCGCTAGCTTCGAGACTCAGGAACGGATGCTCGAAAGTCTGAGTTATGAGCGGGTGCTTGATCGCGGTTATGCGCTCGTTCGTGACGCGAAAACAGGTCGCCCCATCACCAGTGCCCGTAAAATAAGGCCATCTCGCCCTCTCGGAGTTCAGTTCAGCGACGGCACCGTACCCGTATCCGTCGATGGCGATGCGTTTGGGACTGCTGCGCTGACCGGTAAGAAGACGAAAAAGGGTCCGCCGGGTGGAAATCAGGGGCAGCTTTTCTAAAACCAAATCACGTGCTACCCCTTGGCAATGGATACCACACACGCCGTAGCGAGACTGCGTTATGGAGCGGGACGTTTCGACGTCATCATCCCCGGCGCCTATGTCGTGTGCGCCGTCACCGGGTCTCACATTTTGCTTGAAGATTTGAAATATTGGAGTGTCGAGCGACAGGAGGCTTATGTTAGCCCTAACGTGAGCCTGAGCCGCTACGACGCCGACGGCGGCAACACCTAGACTTGATGCACCGGCTCGCGCTTTTGTTGTTGCTGTGGGCCATGCCAGCGGCAGCGGCGGAGCTGCGGCTCGAAGGTGAGTTGACGCAAGGTGGCTTGATCAGGGGGATCGCGCCGCCTGGCAGTACCATCGCTCTCGATAGCCAATCGGTTCGCGTGTCACGCGATGGATTGTTCGTATTCGGGTTTGGGCGCGAGGCACCGGGCACGGCGACACTTAGGATCACCTACCCGAGCGGCATCACCGAGACGCGCCCGCTCACAATCACCAAAAGGCAATATCAAACCCAACGCATTGACGGCCTGCCCCGCAATATGGTGACGTCATCGACGAAGGAGTTGGCGCGGATTCGCCGTGAGGGTGCCGCGATCGCAGCTGTGAGGCGGCGCGATACCGCGGCGACCTGGTTCGCGGAAGGATTTCGCTGGCCGTTGTGGGGAACCGTCACCGGGGTCTATGGCAGCCAACGTATCCTCAACGGTGAACCTCGGCGGCCGCATTATGGGATCGATATTGCCGGGCCCACCGGCACACCGGTATTGGCGCCGGCGCCTGGGATCGTCGCGCTAGCCGAAGCCGATCTGTTCTTCACCGGTGGCACGGTCATGATTGATCACGGCCACGGACTGACGTCGGTCTATTCTCACTTGGCGCAGGTATCGGTCGCGATCGGCGACAACGTCACAAGCGGCGATGTTCTCGGGACGGTCGGCGCGACCGGGCGAGTTACCGGCGCGCACTTGGATTGGCGGGTCAACTGGTTCAAAACGCGCCTCGATCCGGCGCTGCTTGTCGGGCCAATGCCGAAGACAAACTAGGATCGACTCGTGATAAATGAACGGGGCCTAGGTCTCGAATCTGCACGACCCGTGCGGTTCAAAGAATTTGTCCAAAGCGAAGAACGGAAATCATCTGTTGGAAAGCTGACATCACCCGACGAATGTAAGCATTACCCACAGGCGCGGACGTCGCTGCCGAAGGCGAGAGCTTCGCGATTTAGGCATTTTGAGCCGTCCACGAATCTATGCGAGCGGAGTGCCGGGCGTTATGATGGCGCATCACTCGGCCCGTGAAAGAACGACCGGGCGATATTTTTCTAGAAAAGGATCAGCAAGGATGCTCCCCAAGATTCTCGGGATGCTATCCGACGATGTAGCGATCGATCTCGGTACCGCTAACACCCTGGTTTACATCAAAGGCCGAGGTGTCGTTCTCAACGAGCCGTCCGTGATCGCTGTCATGCAGGATCGAGGGAAAGAGCGAGTTTTGGCGGTCGGCGAGGAGGCCAATCGGATGATTGGCCGAACGCCAGACGCGATCCGCGCCACCCGACCGATTCGGGGCGGCGTGATCGCTGATTTTGAGATCGCTCAGGAGATGATCCGCCTGTTTGTGCGAAAGGCGCACAAAGGGCGTCGCACTGGAAGTCCACGAATAATCATATCGGTGCCGTTCGGCGCAACGGCCGTAGACCGCCGCGCGATCCGAGAGGCCGCTGAAACGGCCGGCGCTCGACAGGTTTTCCTGATCGAGGAGCCTATAGCTGCCGCAATCGGCGCAAATCTGCCGGTGACCGAGCCGACCGGTTCCATGGTGATCGATATTGGTGGTGGAAGGACTGAAGTGGCGATGCTATCGCTCGGCGGGATCGTTAGTGCACGATCGATTGATATTGGCGGCTTTAGTTTGGACGAAGCGATTACGGGTTACGTGCGGCATGCGCACAACCTACTGATAGGCGACGCGACAGCAGAAAGGATTAAGAAGGAGATTGGGTGCGCGATGCCACCGCCCGATAGCAGCGGAAAGACGTTGGAAGTGAGGGGGCGGGACCTCAGAAGCGGAATTCCAAAATCGTTAATCATCAGCGAGAGTCAAATCACAGAAGCAATCGCTGAACCGATTGGGGCTATTATCGACTGCGTTAGGCGCACCCTCGAGAACGCAGAACCGGAATTAGCCGCCGATATTGTCGACCGGGGCATCGTCATGACCGGCGGCGGCTCGCTATTGCATAATCTCGACGCCGTCGTGGCGCAGGCAACCGGTTTAACCGTGTTCGTCGCAGAAGATCCCCTAACCTGCTGCGTGCGCGGCGCGGGCATCGCACTAGAGGAACTAAAGACACTCCAATCTGCGGTCGAATGACAGAGACGTTGCGCAAAATGTTTTGTTCTGGTGCCGACGATTGCAGGCAACCGATCAGATAGGCCAACGACGGTGGACCCAGAACCACTGCTCCGGCCGCGCACGTATCCACCCTTCCAGCATCGCGTTGACCCGGGCCATCGTCGCGTGGATGTCAGCCTCAGCGTCGCCGCTCGCTGCCAACTTGATCGGTTCATGGATCGTTAGCTTGAAGTTGGCGCCGTCTAGTCTCTCGATATGTGCGGGGATGATCGGGCATCGATATTTGCGCGCCAATTGGGCGACGGCAGGGTTGGTCATAGCGTCTCGCCCGAAAAATGGCACCGCGATGCCGTCGTTCTGTTTCTGATCCACCAGAATGGCGACGTGCGCGCCGGCTTTGAGCGCGCGGATGATTTCACGCCCGCCACTCGCTCCTTTGGCGACATAACGGCCGGTCGCCTTTTCACGAACCCGCATGACGAGTTTGTCGACATTCGGGTTATTGGCCGCGCGGTAGGTGCTGACGAGGTCGATATCACGCTGGGTCGCGGACAGCGCTAGCAGTTCGAAGTTGGCCAGGTGGCCAGAGAAGAAAACTCCTGCGATCCCGTCGTCGCGTATTTGATCGAGATACTCTGTCCCGACCACCTCGATACGGCCGCCCGCGCGATAGCAATGAAAATCGCCAAGATGCGGCGTTTCGGCGGCGGTCCGGCCAATATTATCCCACATGCGCACGACGGTCTGTTCGATCTGACCGGCGCTGTATTCCGGGAAGGCATGCGCTAGGTTGCGCCTTGCCGTGTTCGATACCGGTAGGCGTGGACCTATATTGCGCATCAATCGACCGCCGATTGCTGATGCCGTATCGAGCGGAAGCGCGCCGAACAAAGCGAACCCAAGTCTCGCTGCGAACCCTTCGAGCCAATAGCGCAGTGCTTTGGCGGACATGTGCTAGGTGATCGCCGTCGATACCGGATCGAGCATCCGCGCGAGCGCGTTTGATTCGGCAAATTCGACGAATACGCGCACCACCTCGACCATGTCACGCGCTTCCGGTGGCAAACGAACGCGATCCTTTTCTGTAGTTACCAAATGAGATCCGGTCTCGCTGGCGATCTCCACGAGACGCATGATTTCGTCCGGGTTGTAGGTGTGATGATCGGGAAAGGCTTGGGCCGTGACCACGTAGCTTCCGAGCGCTTTCAGCGTAGCGAAGAATTTCTGCGGCCGGCCAATCCCGGCAAACGCGACGACCCGCTGACCGGCCAAGCGAAGGGCCTCGTGACCGGGTACGAAGCGGGCGCCAAACCAGGGAGGGGTGGCTTGGGGCGGCCGTTGTATCACGTTGTCGGCGATCGGATCTTCGAGAAAAACCACGGCATGCGCGCGCGAGAGACCACGCGCGAGGTTTTCGCGTAGCGGACCGGAGGGCAAAATGCGGCCATTGCCAAATCCGTAACCACCGTCGACAACCAAGATCGAGAGATCCTTGATCAGCGAAGGATTCTGAAATCCATCGTCCATGACCACGATTTCCGCGCCGGCCGTGGCCGCAGCTTCGGCGCCCTTCGTACGATCGCGTGCGACCCAGGTGGGCGCCGCACGCGCTAGCAGCAACGCTTCATCGCCAACATCAACCGCCGAATGGGTGATCGGATCCACGGCGACCGGGCCACTCAGCCGGCCGCGATAGCCACGGGTTAGAAAGTGAACCTTTTTGTCGAGGGCTTTGAGGTGCTCGGCGATGGCAAGGGCGACCGGGGTTTTACCGGTCCCCCCAACCGTGAGGTTGCCGACACAGATAATGGGGATCGACGCATGAACTGGACGGATCAGCCCATTAAGCGCCTGTGTGCAGAACTCGTAAACGCTCGCTGCTGGCGACAGCAGCGTCGCGTAAGGACTTTCATGGGCCCAGAATTCAGGCGCGCGCATGGTGGGGGATTTCCGGCGCGACCGGTGCGCTTTCGTCACCAAGGCGCGCTGAGATCACTTCGTAAATACGGTCGACCGCCTCGGCGCCTTGCGCTGCCGCGAGCTTGGCGCGCTCGATCAACTCCCGCCTGCGCGTGTCATCCGCCAGCAGATCACCGACTTGGCTTGCGAGTGACGCTGCGTCGGTAACTTCGACCGAGGCCTCTAGCTGGCGAAGCGTCGCCACCATGGTTTCGAAGTTGTTCATGTGTGGGCCGTATAAAACAGCACAACCCAACCGAGCCGCCTCCATTGGGTTATGTCCGCCATGCGTGACCAATGATCCGCCGATATAGGCGATTTCGGCCAACCGATAGAACAGACCGAGTTCGCCAATGGTATCGACGACAAAAACGTTGGTTGCGTCGATTGCCGATCCGTCGCTACGTTTGGCTGTTGCGAAACCGGATTTCTCAAAGAGGTCGACGACCTCGGAGCCGCGGGCCGGGTGACGCGGGGCAATGATGGTCAGCAGATCGGGATGTGACTTTCGCAGTATCGTCAGCGCTTCGGCGACAACCGCTTCTTCACCTGCGTGCGTACTGGCCGCCACCCAGCATGGCCGCTCGCCGAGCGCCGCGGAGATCTTCGTTAGTTCACTAGCATTGACGGGCAAGGGCGGTGCCGCATCTTTGAGGTTTCCGATCACCCGCACATCGTCGGCGCCGAGCCGGCGATAGCGTTCGGCGGTCACCTCATCCTGAGCAAGGCAGATCTCAAAACGTCCGATGAGATTTTTCGCGAAGCTGCCAATTAGGGTCCAGCGGCGAAACGAGCGTTCCGACAATCTCGCCTGAATAAGGAGAAGGGCGATGCCCCTTTCATGGGTCGTGGCAATCAGGTTCGGCCATAACTCGGACTCAATCCAAACCGCGAGATCCGGGCACCAATGATCGAGAAACCGCTGCACGTCGCGCGAGCGATCAATCGGAACATACTGGTGGATAGCCCGCGACGGGAGACGTTCGTGCATTAGTTCGGACGAGGTGACGGTACCGGTCGTGACGAGAACGTGTAGGTCAACTCTCTCAGTGAGCAGGCGGTCAATCAGCGGCAGTACCGACGTCGCTTCACCAACGCTGGCCCCATGGAGCCAAATCAACGTGCCGCTTGGCCGTGATCGCCCTGCAATTCCCCGCCGTTCCGAGAAACGGGTCGGATCCTCTTTGCCGAGTTGGCGTCGCCGCCGGAGATAGACCGAAATCAGCGGCTCGAACAGAGTGATGAGCGCGCGGTAGAGCTGGAGGATCATCGATTCAGACCCAAATGCTGCGGTTGTGCTGCCAGCGCGACCGGTGCGGTTGGGGCCGCCGA
>CAUZWH010000035.1:0-13110 GCA_963583675.1 Alphaproteobacteria bacterium | reverse complement strand
ATAAGTTTAAATCAGGAAGCCGCGATGATCCACCGCTGGCTTCGTGACTCGTGCGCGATTACTCGATAAATTACTGGCCGCACTCGATAACCGAGTGTTTTTTTGACATTGAAACGTTGCTATCGACATGGGAGGCAACCGACTTATGCGCATTATCCGTACACTTGGCGCCGCATCGCTCGCCGCGATCATGACGCTATCCGCGGGACAGGCTTTCGCTGATGCCTGCTCGAACGCGGCCGAGACCAAGAAGATCATTGTGATGGCCGACTGGATTCCCTGGGCCAACCAGGGACCGATGTTTGCCGCCCAGAACAAGGGCTATTACGAAAATGAGGGCATCGAGGTTGAAGTGATCTCGCCAGCCAATCCGGCCGATCCGATCAAACTGGTCGCCCGTCAGCGGGTCCATCTCAGCATGACCTATGTGCCCGAGGTGATGATCGCACAGGACACCGGAATCCCGGTGAAATCCATGGCGGTGGCACTTCGTGTGCTGTCCTCAGGCCTGACCGTAATGCCGGGCCAAGGCGTTAAGACTGTCGCAGACCTCAAAGGCAAAATCCTTGGTGTGGGCCCGAAGGCCGACGCGCAGGCTTTCCTGAACACTATTCTGACGAAGGCCGGTCTGACCAAGAAAGACGTCAAAATCATCGATCCTGGATTTGGTCACATCAACTATCTGCTCTCGGGCAAGGTCGTTGGGGCGCATTCGCTGAAGTATGCGGAGCACATGATCATCGAGGAAATCCACGCCAAGGATAAGAAGCCTGACCCGATCTTCTTCGCCTACTCCGATTACGGCGTGCCGAAGATGTACTACCAACTCTATGTCGGCAACGGCGATTGGGCCGCAGCGAACCCGGGCACGATGTGCCGTTTCTTACGGGCGACGCAAAAGGGTGCCGAGGCTTATTTCAACACCGACTACAGCGAAGAGCTCAACAAGTGGATCTTCAAGAAGAACGACATCTTCTCGCTGCATCAGCACGGCGTCATGATGAAGGGGATCAGGAACCATTGGGAAGATTCTGACGGCAAGTATTGGACTCAGAAAGAGTCGAGCTGGAAGGAAGCCCAGGATTGGGCGCTCTCGGAGAAGCTGATCTCCGTGCCGCCAGCGGCGTCGAACTACTTCACCAACGACTACGTGCCTGGCAGCTAGCACCAGGCCATACGAACCAGATTGAGCGGGCCCCTTGGGGCCCGCTTTTTTGTGGGGTCCGCGATATCGGCGGCGGGTTAATCCTGGATGACGTGAATATCAACGACCGCAACACCGCCGCGTTCGGCAACATCCAGTGCACGGTCGATCGCGACTTCGAGATCATCGTGCTCGGTTATCGGTCCCAACCCTTCCGCGCCCTGCGCCCGGGCCATGCCGGCGTGGTCGATGATTGGGTCCTCCATTCGTTGGCCGATCCATTTGTTGTCGACCGGCCGGTTGCGGGTTTCGGCAACCCGCTGCTGATGCCGTTCATCGTTCATGTAGCTGCGATTATTGGCAATCAACACCACCAGCGGCAGCTGGTAGTGCACCGCCGTCCAAATCGCATTCGCCCCCATGGCGAAATCGCCGTCGCCGACTATCGCAACTGGGATACGGTCGCTATCGGCGAGCGCCAGCGCCACACCGACCGCGATACCTGGACCTGAGCCGACCCCGGCGCCGCCATCGCGACCGAGGAAATCGAGCGGCGAACGGAAATCGCAGGTCGCGGCCGGCCACCCTAAGGACACCTGAGTGAAGCACAATTCTCGGTCGCCACGCACCCGATCGAGCGCCTCAGCCATGTCAAATTGGGTGATCGCGCCGTGCAAACCGACCCGCACGTCAGCGGCATCCTGGCCCGGTTTCCACCACACTTGCTGCCGCGGCGTACCGCCGATGCGATCGAGGGCGTCCATCAGGTCGCTGACCAGCACATCAGGGTGACAGGGAATCGAAATGTCGACCGGCGGCAGGCCTTGATGATCGGCACCCGGCGCCTTGTGGGCGTAGGCATCAAACGAGCAGTGGATGATTCGCGTTTTGTCGATTGAAACGCCTGCAAGTTTAAGGGTGCCCGCAAGGTCGAGCCAGTCGAGGCTCAGGATAACGTCAGCCTCAGCCAACATGCTTGCGGCATCGCCGTCGACCGCGAAGGTGGGTGGCGCAACGTGGAGCGGGTGCTTGGTGGGGAAGGCGGCAGCCAATTTGAGATCGGTTAGGACCGGTGATTCCATCCGCTCAGCGAGTGCGACGCGCTCGCGCCACGCCTCGTCACCACGCGAAACCCGCCCGGCAAGAATCATCGGACGTTCCGCCGCCGACAACATAGCGGCGGCCTCGAGGACGGCATCCTTGGCCGGCGCGGCCGCGCGCGGCGGTTGGAAGCGCGCGACATCGGGGAAAGTTACGGCGCTGTCCAAAGCCTTTTCCTGGAGATCAACGTCGAGGCAAATATAGACCGGTCCACGGGGACCCGTTCGCGCCAGGCTATTGGCGCGTAGGATCGATTCGAGCGCGGCGGGGACTGACGCCGGTTGGTCATCCCACTTGGTGAAGTCACGCACTAGGGCGCCCTGGTCCTGGCTGGTGTGAAGCCAATCGATCCACGGCCGGCGCCGGTCGGCATCCACCGGTCCTGTCGCCCCAAGCAACAGCATCGGCGCGCGATCGCACCAGGCATTGAAAACAGCCATTGTCGCGTGCAGGAGGCCGACATTGCTATGCAGCGCCACGGCCATCGGCTTTTCCGTCACCTTGGCATAGCCTTGGGCGATCGCAACCGCATGCTCTTCATGGAGCGTTACGATCATCGCCGGTTGTTCGTTGCCGAGATAATTGACGATGCTGTCGTGTAATCCGCGATAGCTGGCGCCGGGCACCAGGCTGATGAAGGGGATGTCTAACCGTCGCAGCATTTCCGCAATGGCGTCGCTGCCCCATCCCATTTGCGGGTTGCCGATATCGTCGGGTTGTTCGCGCTTCATGGCGTATCCAGTGGTAATGCAGCCTCGATAAGCAGGCCTATGACCAGAATTTCTACAACTTTTGACGAAACGCCGCAGTGATGGCGCTCACTGCATCGTAAATATCTTGCGTAATCCCCTGCTGATTTACCAGCGATTCTACCGGTAAGGGTTCTATGGATAGGGCGATTTCGTTCTCGGCCTGGTGCTCGATCGAGGCGATACAACTCGATATCGTGCCATCGTCGAATAGGGGCACCAGCTGGTTGGCGATCAACTCGATGAAGCCCGGCCAATGCGCCAGGTGGCGGTAGATACCAGGCACGATTACAGCCCGGTCTTCGCTTAAACGCCCGCTTAACATCATGAGCAAGCACTGTAGATCCGGGGCCAATCGATCCATCTGGAGGAGGGGTGGTAAGGCATAGGATGGCGTGGTCATTCGCGCTTCTGCTCGGGCCCGGATGGCAAGTTGAAGCGGTTGATCGAGCGCTCGCTGCAGCAGAATCACGGCAAAGATGGTCTGCCGGTTGCTGGCATTGTAATGGGCGAAGATCGTGCGAACTGCAGCTAGGGCCGGTGCGTCAACTTCAGCTGATATCAATGCCGAACCGGCCGAGGGCAGGGGCGGCGTGTCGCCCGCAAGGGACAAAGTAGCGCCCGCCTGGTCGAGCACGCCGGATTGGTATGCGGGCCGTACCACGCGCCACGACCAATCAAGAGCACCGGGCGCTGCCGCCAAGGTGCGAAACAGGAGGTTAACCACCGGGCGCTGGGTGATGGTGCGGATGTCGGCATAGAACTCGGCGATCGCGCCGCTCGCGTCTTGCTCAGCAATCTCGGGCGGCGCGGAACCGGTCACCGTCTCCACCTTGTTCTTTCGCGACATTCGAAACTCATCATCGCCGAAGTGACCGCCGTCACATACCTGAGCCGACGGGTGCATAAGAATCGCCGACGGTCGTATTCAGACGGCCGAGGGGTTACTAAATCAGATGTACCGTCCTGACGATCATCAGGGAGCCGCATTCCTGATCGCGCGTTTCTGCCCGCAAGCGCCGTTGCGTGCCGGCGCATTTCGCGAGCGCCTCACCGCCGAAGGCGACAGCCGCAGCGCTGCCCAGCTTGAACGCGTCGAAAACATCGTCGTGCGAACCGCGTCCGAGCCGGCCAAAGCGGCTAGTGGCGGGGGCCGCTAGCCGGATCATTGAGACGGCCTTGCGGCAATCTCGCGCAATTGCGAACTGCGCGCGAGTTCCGCGACCGCCTTTTGGTCATATATTTCCCGCCACATGGCGTAACTGAATGCGACCTCGCGCGGTGCGTCGATCGGCGGCACCTGTAGGGTCACGGGCTCGCCGCCGAGATACACAACTTTGATCTTGGATTTGTCGAGCAGCACACCAACGTCGGCCAACGGGTCGCTGTCGACGACCAGAATATCCGCATATCGATCCGGTTCGATTGCCCCGATGCGATCATCGAAGAATCGCGTATTGACCGACGTTGCCGAGCGCAGCGCCTCGGCCGGTGTCAGGCCCACATGATCTGCCAGTAGTTTGAGTTCGAGCGCGTGCCATTCGCCGAACGGGTTGATCGAGAAGCCCGAATCGGTGCCGCACATGATTGGCAGGCCGTTCGCGTGGGCGCGTTTCATCGACTCAACCGTCGCCGTCCACTCGGTTTTGCCGACATGGGTGAGACGGAAATAACCATCGCTCGGCTGCGTGAACGTGACGAAGTTATGAATGATCGTGAGTTGCGGATTCACCATCGTCCCGGCGCGCTTGATGGCGGCCAATGCTGCATCGTCCATCCATGCCGCGTGAGCGATCGCTTCGACGCCGACGTTTGCCGCCGCCGTCATGGCCCGGGAGCCTTTGGCGTGAACCTTGACCCGCTTGCCCAATCGGTGCGCTTCGTCGACAAGGCGGCGCGTGTCTTCGTCGGTGAAGCAGGCAACGTGACGACCTTCCCGGTCGCGTGCTTTGCCGTCAAGATCGAGCTTAATGAAATCGACGCCGTCCTTGATCTGGACCCGAATGGCCTCGACCCCGTCTTGGACGCTCGACACCAGCGCGCGCGTTGAACCAGCTGGGATACATGTCGGGATAGCCTTGGCGAGTCGTAATGAACGACCCCGCACAACAGATCCGTGGCCCAACGAACATGCCGGCGTTGATCGCGTCCCGTACCGACAGCGCCATTCGACCGCTACCACCTCCGTCTATGACGGCGGTGTAGCCCGCCGCAAGGAGTCGTTGCGCGTTAATCACGGTTCGCAATGCCCTGAATTCGGGTGCTGGATGAATATCGACGTCTTCCTCGGTGGGCGCGTTGCCTGCGACGAAATGGACGTGGCCTTCGATCAAGCCTGGCATCACGAAGCAATCGCCGTGATCGACAACCGTATCCGCGTCCGCAAGCGGCGGCGCCGCTCGCGTTTCACCGACAAAATCGATCAAGCCATCATTGCCGATAACGATGGTCTGATCGGTCGGCGCGGCGTCTTCTAAGCCTGTAAACAACCGCTCGCAGCGAAGGTGCTTAGCCATTTGCTCCACTCGTTCACCCGTAATGCTAAGAGGCACAGTGGGTGAGGCGCAAGGCACGTCGACACTTTTCCCAATCTGGCCCCAATCTGAGCAATTTTGTGGCAAGCGCATTTGGCCCTTGTGTTTGCGTTCGGCGCGACAAATATCTAGCCGACGTAGCCAATAATTGAACCGGTAAGGATTCATCAGTAATGACCCGCGTTGTCCGCCCAGCCTCGATCGTGGCCGCTGTTGCTATCATGCTTTCGCTCGCCACTGCCCACGCCGCATACGCGGAGGGGCCGGATCGGCGGGCGTCGGTGACGTCCGAGCGGTATCAGCCAGCGCCGGAGCGCTATCAAATCGTGCGGGCAACCGAACACCGTGTGTGGCGCCTCGATAAAGCAAGCGGTGAGATTACGGTGTGCAAACTTCAACGTGACCGAATGATGTGCGCCAACTCAACCGACGCCGTTGTTGCCCCGAAGCGGAGCTACGAGGACCTCCAAGCAGAGCGGGCAGCAAAGAAAGCCAGGGACCGCGATACGCAAATCGCAACGCTTGACCGAATGCTGATGCTTTTCCGGGAACTGGTGGCCTACTCAATTGAGCAGGAAAACGCTAACGCGGAGTAGCGAGCTAAAGGCGACGAGCCTTCGACGCTTCGCGAAATGCTTGGCGAAATGTTTGGCTAAAAAAAGGGCGTCCCGAAGGACGCCCTTTGCGACTACGTAACCAAACGGCGATAGCCGCCTCATCGTTTCCGCTTCAGTGCCAACCCACGAGGCCCGTATGTGGCGGGCCGGCGCTTCAACGGCTAGCGCAATAGAATGCGCGGAATACCTAAGATTACGCCGTCACACGGGTCGAGTCTTTCGCTCATAAGCGGTACTCCGTAAGGGGTGCTAAAGGGGCATATATCTCAAAAGGCATACTCCCTTCCACGCACAGTCGTGGACCCCGGGACCTCGGGCGGATGAGCCACGTCGAAATGTGTTACCGTCAGGTACACAGACGATTTAGTGGACCGATGGCAGAGATACGATCGTTCGATCCCCACTACACCTATGTTCACCTGCGCGGCGATGATCGGTCCTCTACCGTAGAGGCGACTTCCGAGTTTTGGCCCGATGTGATGTCCGGCAAGCGCAAATTCGATGGGCGCATGTTGATGGCATTTCGCATGTCCGAAGATATGGCGTATTGGGAAATGCATCCGGCTGGGGAGGAACTCATCTACCTAACCGTAGGTGCAATGAAGGTTGTTCTCGATGAAACCGATGGGGAACGGAGCTGTTCGGTTAGTGCGGGCGAGGCCTACCTCATCCCCCAGGGTGTTTGGCACCGTTTCGTCATCGGCGAAGCGGTTGAACTGATCGCGATTACGGCTGGCGAAGGCACGCAGCATCGGGCCTACCATGCGACTGGGGAAGACCAATGACGTTTGATCTAAGAATCACAAATGGGACCATCGTCGATGGCACCGGCGCGCCGCGCTATATCGGCGATATCGCGGTCAAAGATGGACTGCTTGCAGCGGTTGGTAAGGCCGACGGCGATGCCGCGCAGACCATCGATGCCTCAGGTCGCGTGGTCGCACCGGGTTTCGTCGACATACACACGCACTACGACGCGCAAATTGTTTGGGACCCGTCGCTGTCGATTTCGCCCTGGCACGGCGTCACATCGGTGGTGATGGGCAATTGTGGATTCTCGATCGCGCCGACCAAACCGCACCAGCGCGACCTTATTCTGCGGACGCTCGAGCACGTCGAGGGCATGAGCCTTGAGGCCTTGCGCACCGGTGTTGGCGATGACTTTCCTCTGCATTCTTTTTCAGACTATCTCGATGCCATCGAAGCGCGCGGTACCCTTATCAATGTTGGATTCTATGTTGGCCACACGCCGGTACGCCTATACGTGATGGGCGAAGAGGCGGTTAAGCGCGAGGCGACCAAAGATGAAATCGGACAGATGTGCCGGATCGTTCGCGAAGCCCGCGAAGCCGGCGCAATGGGCTTTACGACATCGCTGTCGCGCACGCAGCACGCCTATGACGGGCATCCGATCCCTAGCCGCCTTTCGACATTTGCCGAAATCGATGCCCTGTTCGGAGCGCTCGCCGAGGGCGGCGGTGGTTCCTCACAGGCGTCTATCGGCACCTTGGAATGGCTCGGTGAATTCGCTGAAATTGCCAAGCGACACAGCATTACCTTCAGTTGGACCGCGCTGCTTTCCGACATTGCCGGCCCCGGTTCTCACCGGCCGCTTATCGCACAGGCGCATCAGCTCCAGGCCGACGATTACCCGGTGTTTCCGCAGACCTCCCCGCTGGCGCAGGAGTTCGAGTTTACGTTTGGCTATCCCCTGCCGTGGGAACGGTGCGATTGGATCAAACCGTTGCTCAAGGCGAACGCCGACGAACAGCGAGCTCTGTGGCGCGATGCGAATTTCGTTAAAAGCTTCCGTGAGGAAAAACTAAGCGGCTTTAGCGCGTCGCTGAATGACTGGGAACGGCGCACCGTTATCGCCCACGCGCCCCATGATGAGTCCTTGAACGAGCGCAATCTTTTCGAGGTCGCGAATGAGCGTGGGGTTGATGCGTTTGATCTCGCCGTGCAACTCAGCGTCGAAAGTGACCTCGGCACGCGGTTCCGACTGCCGGTGTTGAATTTTCGAGAAGACGAGATCGCGGAGATATTGCGCGAGCCGGTCGGTGTGATCGCATTCTCCGATGCCGGTGCCCATGCGAGCCAGCTATGCAATGTGCATTACACCACCCACCTGCTCGAGCATTGGGTGCGCGATACCGGCACGCTCACCCTTGAACAAGGCGTCCATGCCCTCACCGGAAGACCTGCCGAAGTGGTCGGGCTCAATGATCGTGGCCGGCTCGCCAAGGGGCTTGCCGCCGATATCGTGATCTTCGATGCCGACACTATTAAGGCGACACCGCTGCGGCGCGTATACGATCTGCCAGCCGGCGCCGATCGCATGATCTGCGAGGCCCCCGGGTTGGAAACGGTCATCGTCAATGGGGCCGTGATCCGCCACGGCGGCAAGGATGTCGCCGGCGACGTACTGCCCGGACAGATGCTGCGCCGACACTAGGGTAGGCGGCTATTCCTGGCGCCGATGCATCGTTAGCGCCGGAATCCGGACTGCGCCGTTTCTGTGGAAAGTTCGCCGCGTTAGCCGGTAGCCCAATCGTTCATAGAAAATGCGCCCGGTGAGTGTGCTGTCAACGCGGATGATCCGGCGGCGCAAAGCGCTCGCGTCATCGTCGCAGGCTTGGTGCAACGCCCGCCCGATACCTTTGCCATTGTGGCCGGGATCGACATAGAGCGAACAAAGCTCGATGTCCTTCCAGGAGGCAAAGCTGACGACGACGTCGTCGAGGGTTGCCACGAACATCCGTTCACCATGCGCTTCGACCATTTTGACGTAGCCCTCGGGCGTACGCCCAGCCAGCCAACCTTCGATCTGTTTGTCCGCGTAGTCTTTCGCGCAAAGCTGTCGCAGGCACGCTGTGTGCAGCGCTTGCATCCGCGTTGTATCGGCCGTCTGCATGGGTCGGATGACCAGCGCCGGTTCGCTATCGGGGGTGCTCATCTACGCGCCTTGCGCTCCCGCGCCAGGCGGGTCTCGCGGCGCAGGATGTAAAGGCCGCTCCCGACAATTATGGTCGCGCCGGCCAGCGTCCAGCTATCGGGAAGATCGCCCCAAATGGCGTAGCCTAACAATACCGCCCATACTAAAGACGTATATCGAAACGGCGATACCACCGACGCTTCTGCATAACGAAACGCTTCGATGTGCAGAAATTGGGCGATGGTGAACATCGCCCCGGCGACCGCCAGCGGGGCCAGTGTTTCTAATGCAATCGGTTTCCACGCGACGAAGGGTGCCGTCGTTGCGCCGAGCACGGCTTCCGCGAGCGTCGTGTAGAACAGCATGCTGATCGAGCTCTCGGTTGGATTGATCCGCCGGGTGATCAGGTCCCGTAGCGCGCCCATCGTCGATGCCCCCAGCGGGAGGAGCGCAATCCAATAAAGTCCGGTGGGACTGGGCCGCAACAGAACGATAACCCCGACGAAGCCGACGATAACGGCGGTCCACCGACGCCAGCCAACGTGTTCACCGAGCAACCACGGCGATAGTGCCGTCACCACGATTACCGAGATGAAGGTCATCGTCGTGATGTCGGCGAGCGGCATCGAGCCAATCGCGCTGAAGTAGATCAGCGTAGCGACCGACATCAGGGCGGCCCGCAATGCCTGGCCTCTCACATTGAAGACGCGAAGCTGGTGCCACGATCCGCGCACCGCGACGTAGGTCAACAATGTCAGCACCGCGAAGCCGCTGCGCAGGAAAACGATCTCGCCAACCGGCAAAGCGTCGGTCGACCATTTGACGGCAACGTCGTTGATCATGACGAAGAAACTGCCACCAATCAGGCAGGCAATTCCGAGGCCCGGCGCGTCAACCCGGCGGGAGGGAGGGGTAATTGGATCAGTCATAGGGAGGATGGGTCGCCGTGACTTTATTGCGCGGCTGGCGCGCTCGCCAACATTTCGTTGCGCGGTTTCTCATCGGTCGTGGAACTTCATTGCGTTGTTTCTATCAAGCACTTGAAAACATTGAAAACATTACCTCGCATGGCCATTTTTTCTATGAAGGAGTTTACGATGATGGCGATCACCACTGCCGATGTGTTCGACCCTGCGCATGGCGACGACGAGGTCTGGCGCAACTGGAATCCGACGCTGGATAACGACCATCTGACGCTGGGCGAGGTCTACGAATCGTTGCCCGGTTTTCCACCTGAGGCGATTCACCCGCTGGTTTGCCTGTTCGAGAATCCGGAGTCGCGGCTTTCATTCCCCGGTGTCGCGAGCCTACGCCGTCACGATTGCCTGCATATCCTTTTGGGACGCGGGCTCCTCGGGCAAGACGAAGCGTTCGTCATAGGCTTCACAATGGGTACGAGTCACATTTCTTCGCCCCAGGTGTGGGCCTTCAAGAAAATCGCCCAGCATCTCTACCCCGACATTTATCGTATGTCGGCGCGAGATCTCGTTGCCTACGATCTCGGCTTCGGTTACGGCTCGCGGCACGGTCGCCGCGACATCGCCGAGTTCCCGTTTGGGCAGAACTTTGCACGATCGCTCGGTGAGTTGCGGTGCGAACTCGGGTTCAACAAGCGGAACCTGCGCGCGACCTACCGGCTCGAGCAGATCCTGCTTCCCGACAGCGCCGCGAGCCGGCGATTGCCGGTCGAACGAGGGATGCCCAGGCTCGCGGTATGATCAATAAGCCTCACGATTCACTCGATCTCCTCAGATAGAACCAAGCGAGCCGATCCAGTCGCCTAAGCGGACGGGGCACGCTAACGTAGACCCAACGTTACGATCCCGCTTTTGAAGAAGCCCAACGGATCGAATGGGGGAACGATCATGAAGCGCTTTGAAGGAAAAGTTGCGTTTGTTACAGGTGCCGGAAGCGGCATCGGTTTCGCGGCGGCCCAGCGGATTGCGGCCGAAGGCGGGCGGGTCGTGTGCGGGGTTCAGAGCGAGGCTCAACGCGCGGCAACCGGGGACCTTGAGAGTGTCATTATCGACGTCGCCGACGAAGACAGTTGGGCCACGACGATCGAGGCCGTCGTGAAATCGCACGGCGGTATCGACGTGCTCGTTTGCTGCGCGGGCATTCTTCGCAAAGGAAATGCGGAGGAAACCAGCCTCGACCTCTGGAACGAAGTGTTGTCGGTGAACCTAAACGGTGTGTTTTTGGGCGCGCGTCATGTTGTGCCGATCATGCGCGAGCGCGGCGGCGGTGCGATCGTCAATATCTCGTCCCTCAACGGCATCCGCGGAACGCCCGGCGCACTAGCTTATGCCGCTTCGAAAGGCGGGGTGGTCGCCGTCACCATGTCGATGGCACTCGACTATGCGGCCGACAACATTCGCGTGAATTGCATCTGCCCGGGCTCGGTGCACACGCCCATGGTTCAAGCGGTTTACGCCCAGACACCTGACCCTGAAGCCGCGCGCCAGGCGCGGGTCGCGCTACACCCGTTAGGGCGTGATGGCGTGCCCGAGGACATCGCGGCAACGATAGCGTTTCTCGCCTCCAGTGATGCGAGCTTCATGACCGGCCAGGCGATTGCTGTCGACGGTGGCCGCAGCGCGGTCGGCTAAATCGGCTTGCGGCGGGGTGACGCGTTAGCGCTCGCGCATGGCCCGTTCGCGGGCTCGCAATACGGGCTTGAGGATGTAGTCGAGCACTGTCTTCTTGCCGGTGAGAATATCGACCTGTGCCACCATGCCGGGAATGATCGGCAGCGGATTCTCAATACTGCCGAGATGACTGCGATCGGTGCGCACGCGAATCTGATAGAAGCTCTCGCCCTGCTCATCGATGATCGTATCGGCGCTGATTTGCTCGAGTTCGGCTTCCAATGAGCCGTATTGCGCAAAATCATAGGCCGTTATTTTTACCTTGGCAGCCTGACCGGCGCGCAGAAAAGCGATATCCGAAGGGCGCACTTGTGCTTCGATCAGCAAGTTGTCCTCGAGCGGGACGATCTCCAGCAAGTCCATGCCCGGCCGTATCACGCCGCCGATGGTGTTGATTTTGAGCTGCTTGATGGTACCGAAGACCGGAGACTTCACTTCCGTGCGTCGAACGCGGTCGGCTACGGCGGTCATCGCCTCCTTCAAAATGTTACGCCGATCCGCCGATTCGTTGAGTTCGATTTGGGCTTCTTTGCGGAAAGTCGCACGGCGTTCTTCGATCCGGCGGCGTGTTTCAGACAACGCGGAGCGAATCCGCGGCACCGATAGTTTTGCCCCTTGTAGTTCGCCATCCAGGCCGGCGACTTGGCGGCGCAGCCGCAGCAGTCCAACTTTCGACATCACCCCCTTCTTGACCATCGGGGCGAGGATCCCAAGTTCCTCATTGGCGAGCGCTAACCGGTCCTCGAGCTGTTTGACCTTGCTCTGAACCTCAACGATTTCTTGTTGGCGTTGCTCTTCCTGGCGCCGAAGTATCGAAATAGAGGAATCGAGTTCCGCCCGCCGCGCCCGGAATAGCGCCAGCTCGCCGGCGATAGTTTGGGGCGAGCCTTCAAACGTGCTCGGGAAGATTAAGCTTGGTATCCCCTACTTCGGCTTTGAGCCGGACGATCTTGGCTCCGAGTGAGAGCGAGCGTGCGCGGTTTTCACGAAATGTCGAGGCCGCCCCGGTATCGTCGATCCGCAACAGGGTCTGACCTGCTTTAACGATCTCGCACAGCGTTCTTCCGCATTGATGGAGGCCTGGGCGCAGATACGTTGGGTCTGGCGGGTGCCGGACTGGCGCTTGATCTAACGGGTATCCGCAACACCAAGATTCTCGGTGTTGAAAACATCGATCTCACTGGCACCGGCAACAATGCGGTGACCCTCAACGTCCAGGATCTGCTCGATCTCTCCCCGACCTCCAACACGTTGCGGGTTCTCGGCGACGCCCGCTTGGCACCCTCAAGCACGTCTTCAGGAGGTTTGTGTCCAGCCTTAGCGGTAATGGTGGGCATCTTCGAATCAAGAACCCCGACGGTTAGCTGCCCTCGTGTTTTAAA